>VGRF01000014.1 GCA_016875395.1 Deltaproteobacteria bacterium
CGATCCGGGTGCGGCGACGGGACGCCGCGCCCCCCGCCCTGCGAGCGGGCGCACGCCCGCCTTCCGCAGCCCGCCGCGGCGCTCGCGGCTCCTCAGGTGCGAAGGTGCGTCTCGAATCCGTCGTCCACCCATAGCTCGTCGCTTCGCGGCGGCGCGGCCGGAGGCGCTCGCGTCGGCAGGCCGAGGCATCCGAGGATCGCGGCGGCTGCATCCGGGGGAAGATGCGCCGAGATCACGCGCGTGCGGGCGCCACAGCGTGGGCACGCGAGCACGTCGATGGCAAGCGCCGGCCTAGTATTTCTCGGGACCAACAACATGCAAGAAGGGACCACAGGAGAGCCAGGTTGGCTGCGATCGATCTCGAGAGATGTGCTTGGCGAGCGTCGCGGGGACATCTTGTATGACGCAGTGGATCTTGGGGTGTCGGTTGGCGTGGCAAAGCTGGCAGTGAAAGCGGGCGATTTTGCGGTACGCAAAGGAAGACTCGGTCCGGCACAGCTCAGCGCCTTCTGGAGACCGACGGGGATAGGTCGCGCTGTCATTTCAAAGGGCGACAGAATACGCAGGGATGCGACGCGGGAAGAGGAGGAGGTTCTACACTGATGACCTCCGGTATGCTGGTAACCGCACTCCTCTGTGTCGTGGTCGTAGCGGTCTGCTTTTTCGCGACGTGGACCTACGAGACCCGCGCCCCCATGCGGGTGTTCATTGGTCGTGGCGTGATCCTGACGTTCTTGCTGCACGTTGCGTGGCTCGATGGAACCGACGTGTCAGCCATCCTGGTTGGATGCACCATAGTGGTAGTCTTGTTCTTTCCGCGCAGCGCCAAGACAAAGTAGAGGCGAGACTCGAGGGTGCGCTCGCGATCGACGTGGGCAGCAGCATCCGATCACAGCGCGTGATCGAGGTGCTGTCGAAGCTCCTCAGCGTGCGCGGTGCTCCGCGCTACCTGCGCAGCGACAACGGCCCGGAGTTCGTCTCGCGGGCGATCCTCCAGTGGCTCACCCACGAGGCGAAGATCGAGACGGCGCTGATCGATCCGGGCAAGCCGTGGCAGAACGGAGCGAACGAATCGTTCAGCGGCAAGTTCCGCGACGAGTGCTTAGGGATGCAGTGGTTCCAGAATCGAACCGAGGCCCGCGGGTTGATCGAGGCCTGGCGACGGGAGTACAACTCCGTCCGGCCGCACTCGAGCCTCGGCAACCTCACCCCGGCGGAGTTCGCCGAGCGGTGTTCAACAACGCAGCAGACAGAGGCCGTTCTCTAGAGGAATTAGGGCCGAGGATCTCAGGCAGGTCACCCCTAGAACGCGAGGCGCCGGCTGCCCACTTAATGCCCACTTCGGTTTCTCTGGGGGAATGAAGGGTCTCGGAACCGTTTGATTCTGCTGGTCGGGCCGACTGGATTCGAACCAGCGACCCCCTGAACCCCATTCAGCGATGCACCGACGGAAAGCGTCGACAGCACGCGTGGTTACGCGAGCGGCGTGAACTCGCGGAAGAACTGCGGAAGAACGCGCACGCGTTTTCCTCCGCTCCGGCTTGCGGAAGGGATCACTCCCGGTGCGGCAGTGCGGCAGTGCGGCGGCGAGCGCGCCGCGGAGCGTGCGATGCTCGGGGCGGAGGTTGCTCGCGATGGTTTCCTCCGGCGCGAGGTTCGTGTACGGGCTCGCCTTCCTGTTTGCAATCGGTGGCGCGGTGCACGGGTGCAGCATCCCGAGCGACGCAAACGCGGTGCAGTCGGCGGCTTGGTATGCGCAATCGCTCGCGATCGCCGCAATCCCGTACGTGCTCGCGCGCTGCATCGAGAAGATGTCGGCGCCGGACTTCCCGACCTCGGCGCCGCCAGCGCCGAAGGCCGCGCCGCAGCGCGAGGTCACGCCGGGCGTCTACGAGATCAAGTAGCGGCGCTCCTACGGGGCGGGAACGTGAACCTGCTCGCAACCGCTGGGCGAGGGTGCGCATTCTGCTCGCGCTGTTCGAGGGCAACTCGCCAGCCTTCCTCGAAGAGAGGTGTGCGTGTGCACTCGACTTCGAACGTCCCCATGCGCCGATCTCGCCACCGGAGCAGCAGCTTCTCGCGCCGCTCCCGCGAGCCCCGCGCATTGCGAATAGCAGCTCGTGCGACTTCGCGAGGTGCGCTTCGGCGTGCTCCTTCACGTCGCGGCCGAACGTGTGCGCGGGCTCGCTGTAGACGCCTTCCGCGAAGCGGCGAATGCGCTTCGCGTAGAGCGCCTCGGCGGCGGCGAAGAACGTGTCGGCGATGACGCCGCTCTTGTCGCTGTGCCGCTTCGCGAGCTGCAGGAGCTCGCGGTACTCGACGCGAATCACGCGGTCCGCGCAGTCGGCGAACCACTCGCCCGCATCGCGCTCCGCGCGCGAACGCGCGGCGCCGGTGAGCCTTCCCGCAGCCGGCGCCGCGAGCTCGGACTCAGCTCGGCGAGCATCGCGTGCATGAGCGCGCTGAGCGTGTAGGCGTTGGCGCCGGACGGGTTGCGTTTCGGGTTCTTCTTCTTCACGTTGAGTTCTCCTCGGGGCGCTCGGTTACCGGTTCATCTCTTGGCGGGAATTCCGGCTCCGGGCGCCCACTTATTGGGTCGCCGCGCCGTCGCGACTTGCGGCGGCGACTCTCAGTCGGTCTCGTACTTCGATCGAATCAAGTTCCTCAACGGCGTCGCCTTCCGCGGTGCCCGGAACGCGACGCGCTGACGCGACGAGGGCGAGAGCCCGAACTCCGTCGCGAACTGTGCGAAGAGGCGCTCGGCGCCGCGCGCGACCCCGACCTCAGGCCGCACTCGCTCGGTGACGGCGCCGGTCTTTGGGTTCGTCGTCGTGTAAGTCATCCCGTCGCGCGCGATCAGCTCAAGCGCCGTGCGCCAGGTGCCGTACGCGACGCAAAGTCCCTCGAACATCCCGCGGTCTTGGCGTTGCGCGATGCCGAGAGCGTCGAGCTGCGGCGCGAGGTCGAGCCAGCAGTCGCGCGCGTGCCCGGTCAGGTGGTCAGGGCAAGGCCCGAGGCCCGGCTCGCCCTGCATCTCGTCGCCGAGTGCTCGCTTGCCGGGGTTTCCGAGCAGGAGCTTCAGCGCCCGCGGCTTCGGTCTCCGGCCCCTCACCGGCGCTCTCCTGCGGCGCATCCCAGGCGACTCAATTCGCGCTTTTGGACCTTCCGGATTGCCCAGCGGTTCGCGCTTCGCGCGGCGCGCATTGCCGTCACAGGCGACGCGCCGGGTATCTGGTTGAACGCGGCGGCGAGGCGGAGCCCCTTCTCCCACATCACCTCCGAGATTGTAAGTGCTTGGAATCTCGGCGTTTACTGGTCGGCCCCGGGCGCCTGGAGGAAGCGCGAGAGCACTTCGAGCAAGCGCTCGCGATCTATCGCGAGGTGGGCAACCGCCATGCGGAGGGTGTCGTGCTCGGCAACCTCGGCACCATGCACCACCTCCAGGGTCGATTGACGGACGCGCTCGCGTTTGACGAGCGCGCCGTCGCGATTTACCGGGAGTGTGGTGACCGGCGAAACGAGGGCATCGTGCTCGGCAACCTCGGCCTGCTGCGCATGGACCAAGGTCGTGCGCAGGAAGCACGTGAGCTCTTCGAGCGGGCGCTCGCGACCAACCGCGAGGTGGGCGACCGCAGCTCGGAGGGGCATGTGCTCGGGAACCTCGCCCACCTGCATGTTGGCGAAGGCCGAGTGGAGGGGGCGTGGGAACTCAATGAGCAGGCGCTCGCGATCCATCGCGAGGTGGGCAACCGGCGATTCGAAGGGATCGTGCTTGCCGCTCGGGGAGGTCTTCTCGCGCGCCGAGGCCGGACGGACAACGCGCGGGAGCACTTCGAGCGTTCGCTCCTGATCCTCCGCGAGGTGAGGGACCGTCAGCAGGAAGGCGCCGTGCTTGGGCTGCTGGCTGACCTCTGCGCGCAGACCAGCGCGATGCCCGAGGCGCGAGCGCACTTCGCCGCCGGCGAGCGGCTCCTGCGCGAGGTGGGAGACAAGCTCGAACTCGGCATGCTGCTCTGCGCGCGTGGGTTGCTGGAAGCGAGCAGCGACGACTCGGCGACCGGCCGCGCGTTGCTCGAGGAGGCCGAGAACCTCGCCGCGGAACTTGGCGCGGGACCTGAGTCGGAGCTCGGCAGGGCGATCTCGAAGCTCAGCGAACGGCTCGCCGCGAGCGCGAGCGCGCTACATCGAAGATGACGAGGCCCAGTGGCGTGAGCGCGCGCGATCCGCACGATCGCGCCGCACCTGCTCGCCGACGACCCGCGTGGCAAGGGGGAAGGCCCGCCTCGCGGAGGGCCTTTCGTCAGCCGCGTCCTTCGGCTTCAGTCAGGGCTTGAAACGGTTCCACATGTTACGGCCGATCATCGACAGCGCTGCGCCGGACGTGAGCACGCCTGCGGCACTGAAGATCTTCGTCAGTATCTCGCCGATCGCCGGAACGTTCATCAGCACGCTCGACAACGACGTCAGGGCGAGCGCCGTGACGATCACGCGAACGCTGTCTTCCGTCGCGATCGACACGCCGACGGCCACGCCGGCCACCACCAGGATGAGCGACGCGTACGGGATTTCCACGAACGCGCCGACGATGCAGACGGCGAGACCTGCCCAACCGATGAGCTTGTACGGATTCACATTCACGATTCATCTCCCTCAGATCGTTGTTGACGCGGCCCGATGGCCAGTACCGCTGCGGCATCCTACGCCGCTATGCGCCGACAAAGCAAGCAGAACCCTCCCCGTTCGGGGGCGAAGGTGTAGACGCCCTTGGGGCCAACGAGTTGTTGGAACGCTGTCAGCGGTTCCTGACACGAGCAGCTCTTTGACCTCAGCTTCGTGGTGCGGCCACCGACAATCAGGCACCCGGGGATTGAGCGTCGGCACTTGTCGTCCGAGCAGCGCGCGGCTTTCCGGCGAACTCATGTCGCGTCGAGAAGCTCGGGCGTGATGCGGAGGCGGGACGCTGGGTGCTCCGGTTCCTTCGGGCCCGTTGCGCGCGCTCGCTGAGCGCCGATTGCAGGAACCGTCGATGTCGAGTGCTGCCGCGACCAGCGGCGCGATCGCGCCCCGGCGCGCGGTTTGGGGGAGCAGGTTCGCGGGGCCCCGACGGCAGTACCTAGAATGCCGGCGTGACGAGAGCCTCGAATCCTCGAGATGTGAGAGCGACTCCGGGCGCGGCGCGCGCGCGGGACGCGCGGCGAGCGGCGGCCGTATGCGTCGCGGGTGCGCTCGCGCTCGCAGGCTGCTCCGTCTCGACCGAGGCTCACCCCGTGTTCGAGAAGGGCGGCATGCGCGCGGAGGGCGCGACGACGTCGGGCGTCCTGTCTGGCGCCGCGCGCGGCGACGAGGTTTACCAACGTCCCATGCCTCCCAGGCAAAGAGGGGGTTTCTCGTAAGCATGAAGTCGCGCCGGCATCGCTCGACGTGCCCGCTGGTTGTCGAGTCGTCGAGGTCGTCGTAGATCCCGGGCCGAGGTTTAGGGCGCTTCACTCCGCCACCTCGCGCTCGAGCGCGCCGCCGATGCGCTCGCCCACCTTTGCGCTCGCCTCGCGCAGCGGGTCCTGCGACCAGTGCGCGTAACGCTGCGTCGTCGTCGCGCGCGAGTGACCGAGCAGCGCGCCGATCGCCGGCAGCGAGAGCCCTTCCAGCAGGCCCTGCGACGCGAACGAGTGACGGAGGTCGTGAAGCCGGATCGCCGCGTCGAGCCCGCCCTTCGTCTTCACGTCGTTCCACGCCGCGCGAATTTCGCGCAGCGCGGCTTTCTTCGTCGGGTTCGGGAAGACCCACCGCTCATGCCGCTTCGGCGCGTTGGCGAGGCTTCTGAGCACGTCGAGCGCGGGCTCGTTGAGCACGACGTGCTTCGCGCCGTGGTGGCGTGCGGTCTTGTGCGTGTCGAGCGCGATGAATCCGCGCTCGAGGTCGACGCGCGCCCACTCGAGCCCCAGGATCTCCGCGCGCCGGCAACCTGTTAGGACGAGCAGCCGAATCGCCGCGCACTTCGCCGGGTCGCTCGTCTCGACCGCCTTCAAGCCCTTGCCGAGTCGGCGCAGCTCGAGCTCGCTCAGGTGTCGTTCGCGCGGCGCCTCGGCGAAGCGCTCGACGCGGCGCGTCGGGTTCGTGCCGTCGGGACGCAGGCCCCAGCGCTCGGCGAGGTTGAACAGGGTCGAGATCAGGAAGAGCACGCGGTTCGCCTGCACCGGTTTCGTCGCGAGGCTCGCGTGCACGTGCTGCACGTCGCTCGGCGTGACGGCCGCAACCTTCATCGGGCCGAGCGCCGGCGTCACGTACTTCGCGAGGATGCGCTTGTTTTCGAGCTGCGTCGCGCGCGCGTTCTTCGGCAGGTGCTCGGCCTCGTAGCGCTCGACGAGCTCGGCGACGGTGAGCGCGTCGAGGCGCTCGCGCTTCTCGCGCGAGGGGTCGCGGCCGTCGAGACGCACCTCGGCGAGCAGCCTCGCGGCGTGCGCGCGCGCGTTCTCCGCGGTGATCTTCGGATACGAGCCGAGCGAGTGCCGCTTCGTGCGGCCGTCGAGCATGTACTGGACGCACCACGCGCGCGCGCCGCTCGGATGCACGCGCAGGCCGAATCCCGGAATCTCCGCGTCCCACACGAAGCCCGCCTTCTTCGCCTTGTCCGCGACCGACTTCGTGAGCTTGACCGTGCTGCGCTTCGGCATCGCGCCCCCTTCGCGGCCTTCGGTGAGCCTCTCAGCGGGTCGCGAAAACAGGACCGCGGAAGAAAGGCGGAAGAACCGCAGCGGGATTTAGGGGGATTCCGCGGGCTTCGTCAAGAACAGCCGAGATTGTAAGTGCTTGGAATCTCGGCGTTTACTGGTCGGGCCGACTGGATTCGAACCAGCGACCCCCTGAACCCCATTCAGGTGCGCTACCAGGCTGCGCCACGGCCCGACCGGTCGCAGTGGGTAGCCGGCCGATCCTTCAGTGTCGACGAAAACGCAGCAGCGCGCGGAGCCACGCGACCAGCCCGCGGCTCGGCGCTGCGCGGCCTGGACCCGAAGCGCGCGATTTCGGCGCCTTCACGGAGATAGCCGTTTTCGGGTCCGCGGCTGGAGCGCGCGACCGCGCTTGCGCGTGTTGTCGGCGCGCCCCGGATTCGCCCTGCGCGCTGGCGATCGCCGTCGCGACGTCGCTGCCGATCTCGACTGCGGTCTGCAGGAGGCGCGCTGCGAGCGTGTTGATGACGCGCGGCACTCCGCCGGATTCGGTAGCGAGCCACTCGATCTGCTGCGGATGCAGCGCGTCGGGTGCCGCGCCCGCAAGCTCGAGCCGCCGGCGGACGTAGACGCCGACTTCGCGATCGAGCATGGGCTGCTTGAGGCGCACGTGATGAAGGCCCTCGCCGAAAGCGGCCATCGCGGCGCCCTGGCGGGCTTCGTTTCCGATCGCGGCAACGACTCGCAGCGCCCCGCCCAGCGAGTCCGCGAGCTGCCGCAGGCTCCGCGACGTCTCGGGCGGAAGTGCCCCGGCGTCGTCGACTAGCAGCACGAGTGGGCGCGCTCCTTCCTTCTTCGCGAGCCGCGCGAGCGCTGCCAGCGCGCTCTCCCCTTCGGCCTGCTCACCGGGCGCGAGTGCGAAATGCGCGAGATCCTCGGGCGCGAGCGCCGAGTACGGCAGGAAGCGGGACCGCGCGTTCGTCAGGTCCCGTGCGAGCACGTGCAGCACCATCGTCTTGCCGAGGCCCGGCGGCCCCGTCAGGACGCTGATGCGCTTGCCCGACGCGAAGCCTTCGCGCAGCGCCGTGAGTGCAGCCTCGGTGCCGAGGCGCGGCACGTAGAAGGCGGGATCGCTCGTGACGCCGAAGGGTTCCACCCGCGCTGTTTCGTCTCGACGGCCCCGCGACGCGAGTGCGTACCGCTCGCGTTCCGCGCTCAGCCGAGCTTCGCTGCGTGCTCGCGCAGGATCTGAAGCGCCTCGTCGACCTCGCGCAGGTGCGTGCGCGCCGCGAGGATCGCCATGCGCAGCCAGCGCTCGCCGGCGATCGTGGTGGGCGAGAACGCAGCGCGGCCGTCGGCGGCGAGGGACGCGGCGAGCCGCTCGGTGCGCGCATTCCGCTCCGCCGTGCTCCCGGCGCCGCGCGGGCGAAACAGGACCACGCTGAGATCGGGTGCGGGCCCGGTCTCGAAGGCCGTGTCTTCGCTGAGCCGCGCGTGCGCATGCTGCGCCAGTAACAACTTCTCTTCGAGCGCTGCCGCGAAGGGCCGCGTGCCGAGCAGCGCAAGCGGAAGCCAAACGCGCAGCCCACGGAACGGACGCGAGAGCTCGGGCGATGTCTCCATCGGCGAGAGCGTCACCTCGCCTCCGAGCGCATCGTGGATGTAGCTGGCCTCGAAGGAGAACGCGGAGCGCATCGCTTCGCGGTGACGCGTGAGCACGGCGCCGACGCCCCACGGCAGGAACATCCCCTTGTGCGGGTCGACGACGATCGAGTCCGCGCGCTCGATGCCGCGCAGGATCGGCGCCTTCACGAGCGCGAACATGCCGCCGTACGCCGCGTCGACGTGGAGCCACAGCTTCTCCCGCGCCGCCAGGTCGGCGAGCGCGGGCAGCGGGTCGACCGCACCGGTGTCCGTAGTTCCGGCGGCCGCCAACAACAACCAAGGCGTGAGTCCCGCCGCGCGGTCCGCCGCCACGAGGCGCGCGAGTGCGCTCGCGTCCATCCGGAAGCGCGCGTCCATCGGCACTTCGCGCACGACGGCCTCGCCGAGGCCCGCGACGCGCAGGCCCTTCGCGAGGCTGTGGTGCGCCTGCGCGGTGGCGTACACGACGGTTCGCGAAATCTCGGCGGCGCGGATGTGCGCGTGCTCGCGCGCGGTCACGATCGCGATGAAGTTGGCGAGGCTGCCCCCCGACGTGAGGTTGCCGGCGCTCTGCGCGGGGAGACCCAACAGCTGCGTGAGCCACGCGAGCACCGCGTTCTCGACCGCGACGGCGCCGGCGGCGACGCTGTGCCGTGCGGAGTAGAGGCCGCTCACGGCGGCGACGAAGTCCGCGAGCGCGGACTCGTAGAGATTCCCGCCCGGGATGTACGCGAAGAAGCGCCCCGACGCGGGACGCGCCGCGCCCGCCTCGACGTTGCGCTCGAGCCGCGCGAGCACGTCCGCCAGCGGCGCCGGCTCGTCTCGCACGGCGAGCTCGTCGAGTCGCGGAGCAGGCGTCTGCGGCGCTGCGGGGCCGCGCGCGATCTCGTCGATGCGCGCCTCCCCGTAGCCGAGCGCAGCATCCGCCAGCTCGCGGCGCCGCAGCGCATCCGCTTCGAGCGGCGCGCTCTCCGCTTCGAGCGCGCGCAAGCGCTCATGCAGATCGCTCATGCGAGGAGCGCCGCGCGCACCTCCAGCAGCGTCTCGCGAATGCGCTTCAGCTGCGTGGCTGGATCGCCGCCGAGCGCGAGGTCGAGCTGCGGCGCGTCGAGCGCCTTCTCCACGCCGAGCTCGCGCAGCTTCTTCTTCGCGCCCTCGATCGTGAAGCGCTCCGCGTACAGGAGCCGCTTGATCAGCTCGACGACCTCGACATCGCGCGCGCGGTAGAGGCGCTGCTTCGAGCGAGACTTCGCGGGCGCCATCCAGCGGAACTCGCTCTCCCAGTACCGCAGCACATACGGCTTGATGCCCGTGAGCTTCGCCACTTCGCCGATCCGGTAGTAACGCTTCTCGAGCGCGAGCCCGCTGCTGCTCTTCGTGGCTGCCTTGCGCGCCGACCGCTTTGCCATCGCCTGCCCCCGTCGCGAAGGCGCCATCGTAGGCTTTCTTGCGCCGACGTTTCATTCTGAAATCGTGCCGCTCCGATGAAAAAACGCGCCAGTCGCGTTCAGGCCGCGCGCGCACGCTCCGATAACGCGAGCAGCCGAGGCGCTCGCGAGCACGGGGCTGCGCACGCCGTCGCACTGCGCAGGGGCCTGTCGTGCTCGATCCCTCCCGCGAGATCGACGCCGCGCTGCTCCAGCACCGCCGGCTGTTCCGCTACCTCGCGCTGTTCTCCGCCGCGACGAACCTGCTCATGCTCGTGCCTTCGCTGTACATGCTGCAGATCTTCGATCGCGTGCTCACGAGCCGGAACGAGACGACGCTCGCGTTGCTGACGGTCCTCGCGCTCGCCTTCTTCGCGCTCGGCGGCGCCCTCGAGTGGACGCGCGGGCTGATCACGATTCGCGTGGGCGCGGCGCTCGATGCCGCGCTCGGGGCGCGCGTGTTCGACGCCGCCTTCGCGCGCGGGCTGCGCGAACGCGGCGCGAACCCGGCGCAGGCGCTCGCGGATCTCACGACGCTGCGGCAGCTCGTCTCGGGACCGGCGCTGTTCGCATTCCTCGACGCGCCTTGGCTCCCGATCTCGCCTTCCGCCCGCTCCCCTCCGTGCGGCGCACTTGTTAGGGCGCGCGCAACGGCCTCGCGGCGAAGTGCACCTCGCGCTTCTCGGAGACGCGCGAGCGCGCGAAACACGGGTTTTGCCCAGTGATTCCACGGAGGAATCGCGCCGCTCGCGCGACGGGGTCGCTCACCGGGAATTACGCAGAGCGCGGGATTGCGCTCCAGCTGCGCCGAGCTCGTAGCGATGAGGTGCGCGAAGGAGCGAGGCGATGCAGACGTTCTTGCACGTGGGCTGCGTACCGAAGCGGCGCGAGTCGACCACTCGCGGATTCGCCACGCCGGGTTGGCGCGAGCTCCGGCTCGACATCGACCCGGCCGCCGCGTCCGACATCGTCGGCTCGATGACGGACATGGCGGAAGTCGCCGACGCTTCGGTCGAGGCGCTCTTCTCGAGTCACAACCTCGAGCACCTGTTCGCGCACGAGGTGCCCGTCGCCCTCGCCGAGTTTCGCCGCGTGCTGCGGCCCGGCGGATTAGCGGTGATCACTTGCCCGGATCTGCAGTCCGTGTGCGAGCTCGTCGCACAGGACAAGCTCACCGACTCCGCGTACGTTTCGCCCGCCGGCCCGATCGCGCCGCTCGACATCCTGTACGGACACCGCGGCGAGGTGGCGCGCGGCAAGACGTACATGGCGCACAAGTGCGGCTTCACCGAGCGCGTGCTGGTGGGAACGCTGCAGGCCGCGGGCTTCGAGCTCGTCGTGCCGCTGCGCCGCGGAGCGCCTTACTTCGACCTGTGGGCTGTGGCGGGCGTCCCCCCGCTGCGCGCGGAGCGGCTGGTCGAGATGGCGCGCGAGCACCTGCCGGGCGCGCGCTGACCTCGCTCAGTCGTCGAGCGCGTCGTCGGTGCCGGGCTCCTCGCCATTGAGGATGTTCTTCAGCACGAGGCTCGGCTTGAACGTGAGCACGCGCCGCGCTGCGAGCCGGATCTCCTCGCCCGTCTGCGGGTTGCGGCCCTTGCGCGCGTTCTTCTCGCGCACGACGAAGTTGCCGAAGCCGGAGATCTTCACCTTCTCGCCGTCGGCGAGCGTGTCCTTGATGATGTCTAACACGCGCTCCACCAGCTCGGCGGACTCCTTCTTCGAGAAGCCCACCCGCTCGTAGATTTGCTCGACGATCTCGGCCTTCGTCATGGCTCTCTCCTATCCATCTGGACTTCGCTCGGCTGCGCTTGCGGCTAACGAAGCTCGGCTCCGAGCTCTTGCTTCAGCGCGTTCACCACGCGCTCCATGGTCTTCGCGATTTCCTGCTCGGTGAGCGTTCGATCCGTGCGCTGGAAGACGAGGCGAAACGCGAGGCTCAGCTTGCCCTCCGGCACGCCCTTCCCTTCGTATCGATCGAACACCGTGACCGACGTGAGCGAGGCTCCCGCGAGGCGCCGGATCGTCGCGATCACGCTGCCCGCCGCCGTGTCGCGACCTAACAAGAGCGCGATGTCGCGCACCACGCGCGGGTGCTTCGAGACTTCCCGGTACTTCGGCGGCTCCGCCTTCGCGCCGTCGAGAGCCTCGACGTCCGCGACCACGAGCGCGCACGGCGTGGCGATCTCGAACGCGGCAGCGACCTCGGGGTGAAGCTCTCCGACGCGCACGACGGACTTGCCCGCGACGCTGAAGCTCCCCGCAGCGCCCGGGTGCAGGAACGGCTCGCACTCGCCGGCCGAGAACGAGACGGCGTGACCGAGATCGGCGAGCAGCCGCTCCGCGATCGCCTTCGCCTGGAAGAACGGCGGCGTCTCCGCGCGGTCCCACACGCCGGCATCGCCTGCGGTGATGAGCGCGACCGCCTCGAGCGGCTCGCTCGGAAGCTCGCCGGGCGGGCCCTTGCGAAACACGCGCCAGATCTCGAACACGCGCAGCCCGCTCGCCTGGCGCGCGAGGTTCGCGCGCGCGATGCGGAGCACGGTGCCGGTGAGCTGCGTGCGGAGCGTGTCGTCGCTCGCGTGAATCGGGTTCGCGATGCGCACGCACGCACGGCGCGGATCGTTCGGCGCGAGGCGCAGGGCATCGTGCTCCGCAGCATCGACGCCGACGAACGTCATCAGCTCGGTCAGCCCCGACGCGACCAGGCTCGCGCGCGCGGCGTCGAGCGTCGCGCGGCGCGGCGGCAGCGTGGTGCCTTCGAGCGCGGCCGGCGGCAACGTCGCGGGAATCGCGTCGTAGCCGTGAATGCGCGCGATCTCCTCGATCAGGTCCTCGGGGATCGCGAGATCGCCGCGGTAGCGCGGGAGCTTGCAGCGCAGGAGCGCGCCCGCGGGCTCTGCAGCGACGTCGACGCGCGCGAGCAGCGCGATCATCTCGCTCGCCGAGAGCTGCGTGCCGAGCAAGCGATTCGCGCGCGCAGGATCGAGGCTGATCTCGCTCGCGCGCCGCACGGGTTCGCCGAGCGCCTCGACCACGCCCGGCGCGACGCTTCCGCCCGCGAGCTCCGCGAGCAGCAGGGCCGCGCGATCCGCCGCGCGCGCCTGACCGTCGGGGTCGACGCCGCGCTCGAAGCGGTAGCTCGCCTCGCTGTGCAGCCCGAGCCGGCGCGCGGTCTTGCGCACGCGCCTCGGGTCGAAGTGCGCGCTCTCGAGCAGCACGTTCGTGGTGCCCTCGTGAACCTCGCTCTCGGCGCCGCCCATCACGCCGGCGAGCGCGATCGCGCCCGAGTCGTCAGCGATCGCGAGATCGCCCGCTTCGAGCGTGCGGTCCTGGCCGTCGAGCGTGCGCAGCTTCTCGCCCGCCTTGGCCGCGCGCACGCGCACCGTGCCGCGCACGCGATCGAGATCGAACGCGTGCAGCGGCTGGCCGAGCTCGAGCATCACGAGGTTCGTCACGTCGACGACGTTGTTGACGCTGCGCACCCCTGCGGCTTCGAGCTTGTCGACGACCCACTTGGGCGACGGCGCCACGCGCACGCCGCGCACGACGCGGGCCGCGTAACGCGAGCAGCCCGCGCGATCTTCGATCGCGACGCGCACGTGCTTCGCCGCGGCGTCGCCCGACTCGCGTGGCGCGAGCTGCGGGAAGCGGAGCTCGCCGCCGAACAGCGCGCGCACCTCGCGCGCGATGCCGAGCATCGAGGCCCAGTCGCCGCGGTTCGGCGTGAGCTCGAAGTCGAGCACCGTGTCGCCCGTCCGTAACACCTCGGGCAGTGGCCTCCCGACGGGTGCGCTGGCGTCGAGCACGAGAATCCCGTCGTGGCTCTCCCCGAGGCCCAGCTCGCGCGCAGAGCAGATCATCCCGTTCGAGACGACGCCGCGGATCTTCGACTTCTTGATGCGCAGGCCGCCGGGGAGATCCACGCCCACGAGCGCGACCGCCACTCGCTGCCCCGCCGCGACGTTCGGCGCGCCGCACACGATCTCGAGCGGCTCGCCCTCGCCGACGTCGACGCGACAGAGCGAGAGCTTGTCCGCATCGGGGTGCTTCTCGCGCGCCACGACGTGGCCGACGCGCACGCCCGAGAGATCGGGCCCCGTGCGCTCCACGCCCTCGATCTCGATGCCCGCGGTCGTGAGGCGCTCGCACAGCGCCTCCACTGGAGGAAGTCCGATCCACTCCTCGAGCCAGCTCACTGCGACGCGCATCAGAACTGCTCCAGCACGCGCACGTCGCCATCGAACATGAGCTGGATGTTCGGAATGCCGAAGCGATCCATCGCCACGCGATCGAAGCCCATGCCGAACGCGAAGCCCTGATGCTGGTCGGGATCGATGCCGCAGTTGCGCAGCACGGTCGGATGGATCATTCCGCAGCCGCCCCACTCGAGCCAACGATCGCCCCAGCGAAAGTCCATCTCGGCGCTCGGCTCGGTGAAGGGAAAGAAGTGCGCACGGAAGCGCAGCTCGGTGTTCGCCCCGAACACGTGGCGGGCGAAGGCGTAGAGCGTGCCCTTGAGGTCGCCGAACGTGACGTTCGGGCCGACACAGATGCCCTCGATCTGATGGAACATCGGGTAGTGCGTGGCGTCGAGGTCGTGGCGATAGACGCGGCCCGTCGTGATCAGGCGGAAGGGCGGCTTGCGCCCCGTCATGCCGCGGATCTGGACGTTCGAGGTCTGCGTCCGTAACAAGTGGCCGCCGTCGACGAAGAACGTGTCTTGCGTGTCGCGCGCGGGGTGGTCCTCGGGGAAGTTGAGCGCGCCGAAGTTGTTCCAGTCGGTCTCGACCTCGGGGCCGTCTTCGAGCGAGTAGCCGAGGCCCGCGAAGAAGCGCTGCATCTCCAGCTCGATGCGGCTCACGGGGTGCATGTGCCCGCGCGGCGCGCCGGCGCTCGGCAGCGTCACGTCGAGGCGATGCTGCGCGAGCGCCGCGGCCTGCTGCGCGCCGCGCAGCTGCGCCTCGCGCGCGTCGGCCCACGCCTCGATGCGCGCCTTCGCCGCGTTCGCCGCGGCGCCGAGCGCCGCGCGCTCCTCGGGCGCGAGCGAGCCGAGCGTGCGCAGGACGCCCGACACGCTGCCCTTCTTGCCGAGGAAGCGCGCGCGCAGCTCGACGAGCTCCTGCGGCGTGCGGGCGTCCGCGAGCACGGGCTCCGCCTCGCGCAGGATCTCGGCTAGCTCGCTCGCGGCGCTCGGCATCTCGTGCGCCCGTTGGTTAGGCGCTCGCGCCGGCCGCTTTGGCGAGCCCCGCGAACGCCGCAGGGTCCGCCACCGCGAGGTCGGCGAGGTTCTTGCGGTCGAGCTCGATGCCAGCCTTCGCGAGGCCGGCGATCAGGCGGCTGTAGGAGAGGCCGTGCTCGCGCGCGGCGGCGTTGATGCGCGCGATCCAGAGCTTGCGGAACTCGCGCTTGCGCTGCTTGCGGTCGCGGTAGGCGTACTTCTGCGCGCGCTCGACGGTCTCGCGCGCTCGCTTGATCAGCTTGCTGCGCGCGCCGTAATAACCTTCGGCGGCGTCGAGAATCTTCTTGTGGCGGCGGTGTTTGGTGACGCCGCGTTTGACACGGGACATGACGTTCTCCTCGAATCGTGAATGCGGTGCGGTGGCGCGGTTCCTTCCCGCGCTCGAGCCGCGCCCGCTCTAGAGGTACGGGATCAGCTGGTCGACCTTCTTCGCGTCGCCCGGCGCCAAGATGCCTTTGTTGCGGAGCTGGCGTTTCCGCTTGCTCGACTTCTTGGTCAGGATGTGGCGCTTGTTGCGCTTCTGGTACGTGAGCTTGCCGCTCGCCGTCCGCTTGATGCGCTTCTGCGCGCCCTTGTGCGATTTCATCTTCGGCATCGGAACTCCTCGGAGCGTGGTTCGCCACGCACGATCAGGCGTGGGTTTCTTTCTCGGGCGCGGCGGGCGCCTTCGCCGCGCGCTCCGCTTCTTCTGCCGCGGCCAGGCGCGCCGCCTCCTGCTCTTCCGCTTTGCGCATGGCTTCCGCCACTTCGCGGTTCGGCACCAGCGTCATCGAGAGAGCGCGCCCGAGCATCTGCGGGTTGCTCTCCACGGTGACGAGGTCGCCGAGCACGGCGCGCACCTGGTCGAGCTTGTCGTAGCCCGCCTTGCGGTGCGCCATCTCGCGGCCCTTGAACATCACGGTCACTTTGACTTTGTCGCCGTCGATCAGGAACCGGCGCGCGTTCTTCAGCTTGAACTGGAGATCGTGCTCGTCGGTCGCGGGGCGCATCTTCACCTCTTTGAGCTGCGCCGTACGCCCCTTGCCCTTCGCCTTGCCCACGGCTGCCTTCTTCTTCTGCTCGTACTTGTACTTGCCGTAATCCATGATCCGGCAAACCGGCGGCCGCGCGTTCGGCGCGACCTCGACGAGATCGAGGCCGACTTCCTGAGCCTTCACCATCGCGACTTCGGGGCTCATCACGCCGAGCTGTTCGCCCTCGGCTCCGATTACGAGAATCTCCCGAACGCGGATGCGCTCGTTGACGCGCGTGGTGTCCTTCTCGGCGATATCCGTACCCTCCGTTCTTGTTAGGTCTCTCGCCGCGCGACGCGCGCGGAGAGATCGGCGACGAAGGCATCCAGCGCCATCGCCGCCGCATTGCGTTCGCCCCGCGCGCGGAAGCGCGGAGTGACGGTGCTCGCGGCCTGCTCCTGATCGCCGACCACGGCCATCACCGGGATCTTCATCAGCTCGGCTTCGCGAATCTTGTAGTTCAGCTTCTCGGCGCGGTCGTCGAGCGCTGCCCGCAATCCCGCAGCGCTGAGCGCGTCTCGCACCTTCGCGCCGTACTCGCGATGGCGATCCGTAATCGGCAGCACCACGACCTGATCGGGCGCGAGCCAGAGCGGGAAGTCGCCCGCGGTGTGCTCGATGTAAAGCGCGATGAAGCGCTCGAGCGAGCCGAGCACCGCGCGGTGCAGCATCGCGGGCTGGTGCTCCTTGCCGTCGCGTCCGATGTAGCGCAGCGCAAAGCGGCCCGGCATCGCCATGTCCATCTGCAGCGTGCCGAGCGTCCAGGCGCGACCGATCGCGTCGCGCACGTCGCACGCGATCTTCGGGCCGTAGAACGCGGCGTCGCCTGGCTTGATGCCGCACGCGTAGCCCGCGCTCTGCACGCCCTCCATCAGCGCCGTCTGCGCGCGCTCCCAGTCGGCGGGCTTGCCGAGGAAGCCCTTCTCCGGCCGCGTCTCGAGATTCACCTCGATCCCTGACAACCCGAGCGCGTCGTAGATCTCGCGCAGCATCTGGAAGAAGCGGTGGATCTCCGCCTCCACCTGCTCGGGCTCGCAATAGATGTGCGCGTCGTCCTGCGCGAAGGTGCGCACGCGCGCGAGGCCGGTGAGCGTGCCGCTGCGCTCGTTGCGGTGAAGGCGCGAGAACTCCGCGAGGCGCAGCGGCAGATCGCGGTAGCTGCGCTTCTCGAGCCCGAACAGGTGGCAGTGGCCGGGGCAGTTCATCGCCTTCACGCCGAGCTCTTCGCCCTCGTCGGCGCCGGCGAACCAAAACATGTCGTCGCGGAAGTTGTCGTAGTGGCCCGAGGTCTTGAACAGCTCCGCCCGGAAGAGCTGCGGCGCCATCACTTCCTGGTAGCCGTACTTCGGATAGAGCGAGCGCACGAACGCGACGAGGCCGTTGTAGAGCGCCATGCCGCGCGGGAGCCAGAACGGCGCGCCGGGCGAGATCGGGTCGATGTGGAAGAGCTTCAGCTGCGCGCCGAGGCGGCGGTGATCGCGCGCCTTGGCCTGCTCGACGGCGGCGAGGTGCGCGTCGAGCTCTTTCTGCGACGCGAACGCGGTGCCGTAGATGCGCTGCAGCATCGGATTGCGCTCGTCGCCGCGCCAATAATTGCCCGACGACTCGAGCAGCTTCAGCGCGCCGATCTGGCCCGTGTGCTGCACGTGGGGGCCGCGGCAGAGATCGACGAAGCGGCCGTGGCGGAAGACCGTGATCTCCTCGCCTTCCGGGATGTCGCCCAGGCGCGAGAGCTTCAGCTCCTCGCCCATCGAAGCGAACAGCTTCTTCGCCTCGTCGCGCGAGATCACTTCGCGCGAGAACGCGGCGCCCTCCGCGAGGATGCGGCGCATCTCGTCCTCGATGCGCGCGAGGTCGTCGGGCGTGAACGGCCGCGCGACCTTGAAGTCGTACTGGAACTTCTCGCTGTGATCGGCGCGGCCGGCGTCGACCTGCGCCTCGGGAAAGAGCCGCTTCACCGCGTCGGCCATCACGTGCTCTGCGGAGTGGCGGATCACCTCGGCGCCCTGCGGGTCGCGGTCCGTCACGATCTGGAGCGACACGTTCGTGCGCAGCGGCGTGCGCAGGTCCACGAGCTTGCCGTCGATGCGCCCCGCGAGCGCGGCCTTCGCGAGCCCGCGGCCGATCTGCGCCGCAACTTCGAGCACGGTCGCACCGGCAGACACCGTGAGCTTTCGACCGTCGGGCAGGCCGACCTCGATGGAGCTCATGAACGGTGTTGGGACGAGAGCGACATTCCGTGTGGACTCGGTCTTCTCGGGCTGACTGCCGCGCCCCGAGCGGGGTGAGCGGCCAGGTGGGTCGAAAGGCTTGGTAGACACGGGCGGGCTCGAACCGCCGACCTCCGCCATGTCAAGGCGGCGCTCTAGCCAACTGAGCTACGTGTCTGAAGTTCCTCTAAAGAGGCGATTTCAATACCGTTTTCGGCTTGGGGTGTCAATCAAACCCACGCCTTCAGGGCGCCTTCGGCCCCCTCGCCGGGGCGAGACCCGTGCGTTCCGGATGCAAGCGGACGCGGACGGACGCCGGCGCACTCTCTGGCACGGTGGCTTCTGCGCTGAAGCCCGCAGGCGGCTCGCTCGCGAGTCGGCGCGCAAGCACGTCCGCCGGCAGTCCGGTCACGAACAGGGTGATCTCGGCGGCTTCGAACCGGCGCGGGACCGCGCTTTGTGCCCCAATCGCCGAAATGCGGGCGCGCAGCGCTGCGAGCGCCTGCGCGTCGTAGGGCGCCTCGAGAATCACCTGCGTGGTCGCCCCGGCATCGGCGCCGCTGACGAGCGCGAGGCCCGCCGCTGCGAGCGCCGCCTGCACTCGCGCGGCGTCGACCACCGCCTCCACTCGCCAGGCGTGCTCGAGCGGGATCGGGTCCGTCGCCTTCCGAGGTTTCGGCGGCGGGTCGCCGGGCTGCCGCTTCGGCTTGGGCTCACGCACGCCGAGGTCCGCCAGCACGCCGTGACCGAGCGTGTAGTCGGCGAGCTTGCCGAGCGCCGCGCGCAGTGCCGCCTCGTCGTCGCGCGCGTCTTCGCGCGCGAACTGCGCCGCGTACGAAAGCACGGCGTTCTCGATGCCCTTCGCGACCGCGGCCTGCCGCCGCGCGCGCAGCGTCTCCGCATCGGGCTTCGGCGCGGGCGGCGCTCCCGGAATCCGCGGCGGGAGCGCGAATGCGCCGTCCGCCTGCACGCGCACGGCGCCGCCCGCCGCGAGCGAGGCGAGCGGAGTGAGCAGCAGCGCGATCACCCACGCCGCGCGCAAGCTCACAGCGCGACCTCGGCGACGGGGCGGCCGAACAGCGCGTTCACGTCGGCGAGCAGCGCCTCCGTCGGCGTCACCGCTAGCGTGTCCGGCAGCGCGAGCACCGTCTCGCTCTCGCCCAGGATCGTGACGTGCAGCGAGACCGAGCAGTCGCCGCCGTGCTTGCCGAGCACCGCCTTGAGCGCCGCCATGCGGTCGTGCGTCGACTCGGTGGCGAGCACGCGAATCGTGACGCGCGCAGCGAGCTTCTCCTCCGCTTCGGCGAGCGAGTAGAGGTCGCGCGCGATCATGCGCGGCGGGTCGGCGCTCTCGAGCGATCCCGACACGATCACGGGCAGCACGCCGCCGCCCGCCTGCGAGGCCGACTCGAGCGCGCGCTTCAGCAGCGCGCGATGCACGCCGAACGGCTCGGCGAAGATCACGAGCTCGAAGCTGCCCGTGGCGTCCTCGAGCGTCGCGAAGCCCATCGTCTGTCCGCGCCGCGTACGCGTCTCACGCAGCGCCGTAATCACTCCGCCCGCGCGCACCTCGCGCCCCACCTTCTCGGAGGCCGCGACCGCGGTCACGTCCGTGAAGCGGCGAAGCGCCGCGGCGTGCGCTTCGAGCGGATGGCCCGTGACGTAGAAGCCGAGCACCTCTTTCTCGTTCGAGAGCCGCTCCGCCTCGGTCCACGCCGGCGCTTCGGGCAGCTCGCGCGCGGCGCTCGTCGAGCCGCCGCCGTCGCCGAACAGGCTCTCCTGCCCGATCTCGCGGTCGCGCTGCGCCGCGGCGCCGCTCTCGAGCGCGGAGTCGAGCGCGTTCCACACCGAGGCGCGGTTCTTGTGCAGCGAGTCGTAGGCGCCGCACTTCACGAGCGCCTCGACCACGCGGCGGTTCACCTTGCGCGAGTCGACGCGCGAGGCGAAGTCGAACAGCGAGGTGAACGCGCCGCTCTCGCCGCGCACGCCGAGGATCGACTCGATCGCGCCCTCGCCGACGTTCTTGACGCCCGCGAGTCCGAAGCGAATGCCCTCCGCGACCGGCGTGAAGTCGCGCGCGCTCTCGTTCACGTCGGGCGGCAGCACGTCCATCTTGCGGTCGCGCGCGTGCGCGATGTAGCGCGCGAGCTTGTCGTGGTTGCCGGCTTCGATCGAGAGCAGCGCCGCCCAGTACTCGCGCGGATGGTTCGCCTTGAGATACGCGGTCTGGTACGTGACGAACGCGTACGCCGTCGAGTGCGCCTTCGGGAAGCCGTACTCCGCGAACTCCGCGATCTGGTCGAACAGCGTCGCGGCCTTCTTCGGATCGATCTGCTTGGCCGCGCAGCCCGCGACGAATTTGTCGCGGTGCTTCGCCATCTCCTCGGGCTTCTTCTTGCCCATCGCGCGCCGTAACAAGTCCGCCTCGCCGAGCGAGTAGCCCGCGAGCCGGTTCGCGATCTGCAGCACCTGATCCTGATAGACGATCACCCCGAGCGTCTCGGCGAGCAGCTCCTGCAGCTCGGGCACGAGGTACTCGACCTTCGCCTGCCCGTGCTTGCGCGCGACGTAGTCCTCGACCATGCCCGAGCCGAGCGGGCCCGGCCGGTAGAGCGCGATCAGCGGGATGATCTCCTTGAACGTGCGCGGCTTCAGCTTCGTCACGAGGTCGGTCATCCCGGACGATTCCATCTGGAACACGCCCTCGGTGTCGCCGCGCGAGAGAAGCTCGAACGTCTTCTCGTCGTCGAGCGGGATCTTCTCCACGTCGAAGTCGCGGGCGCCGCTCGCGCGCACGTTGCGCTCGGCGTCGGCGAGCACGGTCAGCGTCTTCAGGCCGAGGAAGTCGAACTTGATCAGGCCGATCTTCTCGACGCAGCGCATGTCGTACTGCACGACCACGTCGCCCGTCTTCGCGTCGCGGTAGAGCGGCGCGAGCTGGATCAGCGGGACGTCGCCGATCACGACGCCGGCCGCGTGGGTCGATGCGTGTCTCGTCAGCCCTTCGAGCCGCCGGCCCGTCTCGATCAGCTTCGCGATCTGCCCGTCGGACTCGACGCGCGCGCGCAGCTCCGGGCTCTGCTCGAGCGCCTCGTCGATCTTGATGCCGAGCGTCTCGGGGATCAGCTTCGCGATGCGGTCCACGTCGCCGAACGGCATGCCCATCACGCGCCCGACGTCGCGCAGCACGGCGCGCGCCTGCAGCGTTCCGAACGTGATGATCTGAGCGACTTTGCGGCCGTCGTCGCCGCGGCCCTCTTCGTCGTACTTCTTCGAGACGTACTCGATCACCTGGCCGCGCCCGCGCATGCAGAAGTCGACGTCGATGTCCGGCATCGAGATGCGCTCGGGATTCAAGAAGCGCTCGAAGATGATGTCGTACTCGATCGGATCGACGCCGGTGATGCCGAGGCTCCACGCGACGAGGCTGCCTGCCGAAGAGCCGCGGCCGGGGCCGACGGGGATGCCGTGGTTCCGCGCGTAGCCGATGAAGTCGGCGACGATCAGGAAGTAGCCGGCGAAGCCCATCTGCTGGATCACGCCGAGCTCGTACTCGAGGCGCTTCCCGTACTCCGCGAGCTTCTTCGGAAGCGGCTCATCGGGCGCGAGGCCAAATCGCTTGCGCAGCCCGGCGTGCGAGTTCGCGATCAGCACCGCCTCGCGCGTCGTGTTCGCCGCGACCTGGAACTCGGGCATGTGGTACTTGCCCATGGGGATCTCGAGCGAGCAGCGCTCGGCGATCTCCATCGAGTTGTGCACCGCGCTCGGGTGATCGTGGAAGAGCTCGAGCATCTCGTCGCCGCTCTTCACGTAGAAGCCGCGGCCGTCGAAGCGGAAGCGGTTCGGGTCGTCGAGGTTCGCGGCGGTGCCGATGCAGAGCAGCGCGTCGTGGTGCTCGTGGTCGCTGTGCTCGAGGTAGTGCGCGTCGTTCGTGGCGAGCAGCGGCAGGCGCAGGTCGCTCGCCATCTTCAAGAGCTCGGCGTTGACGCGATCCTGGTCGGGAATGCCGTGCCGCTGCAGCTCGAGGTAGTACGCGCCCTTGAACATGCGCGAGAACTCTTCGGCCATCGCCCACGCCGCGTTCGAGTCGCCCGCGAGAATGCGCCGCGAGACGAGCGAGCTGAGGCAGCCGGAGGTCGTCACGAGCCCTTCGCTGTGCTTCGCCAGCAGCTCGAGGTCGATGCGCGGCTTGTAGTAGAACCCCTCGAGGTACGCCTTCGAGATCAGGACCATCAGGTTCTTGTACCCGACCTCGTTCGTCGCGATCAGCAACTGGTGGCTGATCGCGTCGTAGCCGCTCGCGTCCTTCTCGCGCTTCTCCTTGTCGAAGCGCGAGCCCGCCGCGATGTAGGCCTCGCAGCCGATGATCGGCTTCACCCCGTTCGCGACGGCCTTCTCGTAGAACTCGACCGCCCCGAACAAGTTGCCGTGATCGGTCATCGCGATCGCGCTCTGCCCGAGCGCCTTCACGCGCTCGAACAGCGGGTTGTGCTTGATCGCGCCGTCGAGCAGCGAGTACTGCGTGTGCAGGTGGAGGTGCGTGAAGGCGGTCACGCGCTCACTCCCACTCGATCGTGGCCGGCGGCTTCGACGACACGTCGTAGACGACGCGGTTCACGCCCTTCACCTCGTTCGTGATGCGGCTCGAGATCGTGGCGAGCAGCTCGTGCGGGAGGCGCGACCAGTCCGCCGTCATCGCGTCGGCGCTCGACACGCAGCGCAGCGCGATGGTGTTCTCGTAGGTGCGCTCGTCGCCCATCACGCCCACGCTCTGGATCGGGAGGAACACGGCGAAGGCCTGCCAGATCTGGTCGTACCAGTTCGCGCGGCGGATCTCCTCGATCAAGATCGCGTCGGCGCGGCGCAGGATCGCGAGCCGCTCGCGCGTGACTTCGCCGATCACGCGGATCGCGAGGCCCGGGCCAGGGAATGGGTGCCGCCCGACCATCACGTGCGGGAGTCCGAGCTGGCGCCCGGCCGCGCGCACCTCGTCCTTGAACAGCTCGCGCAGCGGTTCGACGAGCTTGAGGCGCATACGCTCCGGCAGGCCGCCCACGTTGTGGTGCGTCTTGATCGTCGCCGACGGCCCACGCACCGAGATGCTCTCGATCACGTCGGGATAGAGCGTGCCTTGCACGAGGTAGTCCGCGCCGCCGAGCTTCGCGGCCTCGGCGTCGAACACCTCGATGAAGAGGTGGCCGATGATGCGGCGTTTCTTCTCGGGGTCCGTCACGCCCGCGAGCGCGCTGAGGAAGCGCTCGCTCGCATCCACCGTCACGAGCTTCACGTGCAGGTTCTCGCGGAAGGTGCGCTCGACCTCGGCGCGCTCGCCTTCTCGCAGCAAGCCGTGATCGACGAAGATGCACGTGAGCTGATCGCCGATCGCGCGGTGCACGAGCGCCGCCGCGACCGAGGAGTCGACGCCGCCGCTGAGCCCGCAGATCGTGCGCCCCGCGCCGACCTGCTCGCGCACGCGCGCGACGGCGCTGTCGACGAACGCGTCCACCGTCCAGTTCGGGCGCGCGCCGCACATGCCGAGCGCAAAGTTGCGCAGCAGCACGTCGCCGCCTTCGGTGTGCAGCACCTCGGGGTGGAACTGCACGCCGACGAGGGGCCTCGAGCGATGCGCCACCGCCGCGAAGGGCGAGTTCGCGCTGGTCGCGATCACCTCGAAGCCGTCGGGCAGGCGCAGCACGCGATCGCCGTGGCTCATCCACACGTTGCGGTCCGCGCCGCCGAGCCCCGCGAACAGCGGGTGCGGCTTCTCGACGTGCAGCGCCGCGCGGCCGTACTCGCGCGCCTCGGCCTTCTCGACCACGCCGCCGAGCTGGTAGGCCATCAGCTGCTGCCCGTAACAAATCCCGAGCACCGGCACCCCGAGCTCGTACACGCCCTCGTCGCAGCTCGGCGCGCCTTCCGCGTACACGCTCGACGGCCCGCCCGAGAGCACGATGCCCTTCGGCGCGAAGGCGCGAATTTTCTCGAGCGGCCAGTTCGGAGGCTGGATCTCGCAGTAGACGCGCTGCTCGCGGATGCGGCGCGCGATCAGCTGGCTGTACTGGGCCCCGAAGTCGAGGATGAGGATGCGGTCGGCGTGGGCGTCGGCGGACATGGGGGAAATCTCGGTGGGGCAGCCGAGGGGAAGCCGCCGGGTTGGTTGTTAGGGGCGGCGGGGGATGCCGCGCTGCCGCGGGCTCGGATCAGTCGATCCGATAGTTCGGAGCCTCCTTCGTGATGATCACGTCGTGCACGTGGCTCTCGACCAGGCCCGCCTGCGAGATGCGCACGAAGCGCGCCTTCGTGCGCAGGTCCTGGAGCGTCGCGGCGCCGCAGTAGCCCATGCCGGAGCGCAGGCCGCCGAGCAGTTGGTGGATGCTGCTCGAGAGCGAGCCGCGATACGGCACGCGGCCCTCGATGCCTTCCGGCACGAGCTTGCGGTTGTCCTCGACGTCGCCCTGGAAGTATCGGTCCTTGCTGCCCTCGGCCATCGCGCCGAGCGAGCCCATGCCCCGGTAGACCTTGTAGGAGCGGCCCTGGTAGAGGATCACCTCGCCGGGCGATTCGTCGGTGCCCGCGAACAGCGAGCCGATCATCACGGTGCCCGCGCCCGCCGCGAGCGCCTTCACCACGTCGCCGGAGAACTTGATTCCGCCGTCCGCGATCACCGGCACGCCGAAGCGAGATGCGACCTTCGTGGCGTCCATCACCGCCGTGAGCTGCGGCACGCCGACGCCGGCCACCACCCGCGTGGTGCAGATCGAGCCGGGGCCGACGCCGACCTTCACGCCCGACACGCCCGCCTTTACGAGCGCCTCCGCGCCCTCCGCCGTCGCGACGTTACCGCCGATGATCGGCAGCTCCGGGAACGTGCGGCGCAGCGCGACGATCGTCTCGAGCACGCCCGCGGAGTGGCCGTGCGCGGTGTCGACCACGATCACGTCGACGCCCGCGTTCACGAGCGCCTGCGCGCGCGCCACGTTGTCGGGCCCGGCGCCGACCGCCGCGCCGCAGCGCAGGCGGCCGAGCGCATCCTTCGACGCGCTCGGGAAGCGCTCGCTCTTCTCGATGTCCTTGATCGTGATCAGCCCGCGCAGCGCGCCGCCGCCGTCGACGACGAGCAGCTTCTCGATGCGGTGCTCGTGCAGCAGCTCCTTCGCGCGCTCGCGCGTCGTGCCAGGCGGCACCGTCACGAGGTTCTCTTTCGTCATCACGCTCGAGATCGGGCGCGTCGCGTCCTTCACGAAGCGCAGGTCGCGGTTCGTGAGAATGCCCACCGCCTTGCCGCCCTGCGTGATCGGTACGCCCGAGATCTTGCGGCTCGCCATCAGCGCCATCGCCTCGGCGATCGGCACGTCCGGTGGCAGCGTCCACGGGTCGACGATCATGCCCGACTCGGAGCGCTTCACCTTGTCGACCTCGCCGGCCTGCGCCTCCACCGAGAGGTTGCGGTGAATCACGCCGATGCCGCCGTGCTGTGCGAGGCAGATCGCGCTCGCGTGCTCGGTGACGGTGTCCATCGCCGCCGAGACGATTGGCATCGCCAGCTCGATCTCGCGCGTCAGCTGAGTTATTAGGGAGACGTCCTTCGGCAGCACCTCCGACGCGCCCGGCGTCAGCAGCACGTCGTCGAAGGTCAGCGCCTCGCGAATCCGGCTCTCGTCCATCGCGCCTCCGCGTTCACCGCTGGCGCCGAGATAGACCAAGCCCAAGAGGAGAAGTCCTGCTCGCCGCCCCGGATTGGCGGCGCAACATACGAAGGCCCTCTCCGACGGTCAACCATTGGATTGCGGGGGACGCGTGAGACCGAGCACCTCACGACGCTTCGCGCGGCAGCGGATCCGCTCTCGGGGAGAGCTCCGCGCCCGGGCGGCGCAGGACCTCAGCTCTTCGGGGGAAGCAGCGCGGCGGTCGAGGCGTGCAGCGCCCCCCCCCGAGCTCGCGCACGACCGCCTCGAGCACGCGCACCGCGGCCTGCGGCGCGTCCTGCGCGAAGCGGTGGAAGGCGGTGCGCGTGAGGAGCAGCACACGGGACGGCGCGGCGGCCTTCAGCGAGGCCTCGCGGTTGCCGCTGCGCGCGAGCGCCGCGAGGCCGAGCGCGGCGGGCGCCTCGATCCGCGGCAGCTCGCCCACTCCTTCGCGTGAGCAGTCGAGCGCGCCGTCTACGAGCAGGAACGCGCCGTCGGCCTCGCTGCCCTCGAGGCAGAGCATTTCGCCCGCCCGGAGCGCCTGCTCCTCGACCACGTCGGCGAGGATCGCGAGCTCCCTCTCCGCGAGGTCCGCGAAGATCGGGAAGCGCGCCCAGTCGACCGCGCTCACGGGATCACCCGCGCGAGCATCGTGCGCAGCAGCGGCGCGGAGTCTCGCTCGCCATCGAGGTGCAGCAGGAACAGCGAGGCGTGGCTCAGCAACGCCAGCTTCTCCTGCACCGCGTCAGGCGCGATGCGCTCGCCCTTGCGCAGCAGCAGCACGTGAAACACGCGGCTGTCGGGCACGCGCTGGAATGCATCGCTCGCGGCGCGCAGCTGCGCCTCCGACTCGGCGATGGGCGTGACGTGCAGGAGGATGAGGCCGAGCGCGCCGTGCGCGGCGGCGGGCCAGAGCGGCGCGTAGAGCGGGCGCGCCGGGAGGTGGATCAGCTCGATCGCGAGGCCGTCCGCGACGGATAGCCGTACGAGCGGCACGAGGTCGCGCGCCGTCACGCCACCGGCGCCCGACGCGATGCGCTCGACGCCCGGCAGCTGCTCGAGGGCGCGCAAGAGGTCTGCCGTGGCGGCGGGGTCCGCGGACGCGAGCAGGAGCTTTGCGGGCGCGAGCGACGCGCTGCGCGGCCGCCCGCTCTCCAGCCAGTCGCGGAAGCGCTTCGCCAGCGGCGCGTCGAACAGCGCGAGCCCCTGGGCGCCGAAGCGGCGGTCGCACTCGCGGCGCAGCTTCACGATGCCGCGGTCGATCAGCGTCTGGAGCGTGCGCAGCACCTGATAATCGGAGTGCGTGCAGTGGTCGACGATCGTGCGCACGTCGTCGTATGCCTCGAGCAGCAGCAGCACCTCCTGCGCGACGGGGTGCACCACCTTCGGGATCTGCGCCGCCGGCATCGCGATCGCGACGCGCGCGCTGTCCGGCGGGAGGCCGCGCACGAGCTGATTCCACTCGTCGAGCTGGCGCATGCCTTCGAGCAGCAGCGCGCGCGTGGGCGTCTGGATGCGCGCGGCGCGCATCTCGTCGCTCGGCGCGAAGGCGAAGCCGCCCTCACTCCAGCCGAGCATGCGATAGAGCGCCTTCTCGTCCTGCGCGCGCGGAGCCGCGTTCGCCTGCACGATGTTGCCGTCGCGCAGCCACACCTCGCCGCGATCGCGCGGCTGCACGCCAGCGCTGCGCGTGACCGAGAGCCGCCCGGTGCGGCGGTTCTGGTGGAGCAGCTGCAGCACGTCGGCGAGGGCGACCTGCGCGAGATCGCCCTCCACCGTCACCTCGCTCGCGCTGGCGCGCTCGACGGCGCCGAGCCTCTCGCGCTTGCCGAACAGCGCTTCCACGCGCTCGGCGATCTGCGCTTCGTCCGTGAGCGCTTCGTCGAAGCGGCTGCGCTCCTGCGCGGCGTCGGCGCCGACGTAGACGAGCCGCACGGCGCGCGTGCGCGGGTTCGCGCGCAGAATCTCCGCGAGGCGAGGCGCAGCGATCAGCGGCAAGTCCTGCGTCGCCACGAGCACGTCGGGCACGTCGGCGATGGCGGCCTCGAGCGCAGCGGCGCCGGTCTCCGCGAACGCCGCGCCGAAGCCGCGCTCCGCCAGCTCTCGCGCGAGGCGGCTCGCGCGGGCGCGATCGGCGTCTGCAATCAGAATCGTGTCATCCACCGATGGGAATCCCGAGATCGCGGCCCAGCTGGAAGGTGAGGTGCTCGACGAGCACGCGGTCCGCGGTGTGATAGAGCGAAACGTCCGAGTCGTCGCGCCACGGCTCGCGCACGAGTGCGTACGCCGGGCGCTCGCCGAAGTAGACGACGAACGGGGTGTCCGTGCCGGCCCGCAGCGGAGAGACCCACGTCACGGGCAGACCCGGCGGCTCATCGGCCGCGCGCTCGGCGACGAGCACGACGTCGGTCTTGTTCGCAAGCCCGCGCAGCTGCTCGAGCGCGCCGCGCACGGGCGCGCTGAGCGCGCCGCCGGCGCCCACGAACAACAGGCCGCGCTCGTGCGGACGCCGCGAGATCTCGTCGAGCTGGAAGATCGCGGCCTGCTCCGTGAGCGCCCCCGAGATCGTCGGCGCCTCGGCCAGCAGCGCGTCGGCGAGGCCGCGGAATGGCGCCTGCTCCGGCGCGCGCGCGCGCACGAAGCTGGCGCGATCGTCGACGATGCGCGCGTTGAGGCTGCTCCAGAGCGCATCGCCGCGCTCGCCGTCGCCTGGAAACGTGACGCACGCGGCGAGCACGGCTGGCGTCCCGGGCAGCCCACGCAGCGCCGGAGAGCGCTCGAGCGCGCCGCGCAGGCGCCGCTTGCTCACCGCAGCGCCGAGCGCGTCCGTCTCGGGAAGCAGCGCGTAGTAGAGGCCCTCGCCTTCGATCGCGAACAGGTCCGACGCACGCAGCGAGCGCGCGAGACTGGCAGCGACCTCGGCGAGCACGCTCTCCACCTGCCCGTGAGGCAGCCCGGCCGTCGCCGCGCCGAGCTGGTCGACTTCGAGCTTCAGCACGGAGAAGCAGCGATCGAAGCGCCGCGACTTTTGGATCTCGTGCTCGACCACGTCGTCGAGGTACGCCTTCGTGTAGGCCTGGCTGACCGGTTCGCGAAACGACCGCCCCTCGAGCGTGCGAAACGCGAAGGCGTTGGCGAGCGCCTGCGCCGCGAAGGCCCCGAGCCGCTCTGCGACCGCGAGGTCCGCCTCCTGAAAGTCGCCGCCGTCGAGCTTGTCCGTGAGGCGCACGATGCCGAGCAGCCGCCCGCCGCGGGCGAATGGCACGTACAGGCAGCGCCGCCCCGACCCAGGCGCCGCCTCGGCGCCCAGCGGGCGCGCGTTCGGCGCGTTCAGCCCTTCGAGCTCGGGGGGCAAGCGCTCCACGTGCAGCTCGCTGTGGTCACCTTCGACGCGCACGAGCCCGCTGACGCCCGAGATGCGGAGCCGCTCCGGCGCATCCACGCGCGCAATCCACGCGACGCCGCCGTGCGCGTTCGTTTCGAGGCAGAGCATTTCGACGATGCGGTCCGCGAGCGGCTCCACCGCCTGCGTTCCGAACAGGGCGAGAATGCGCTCGTACTGCGCGAGCGCGCCCAGGTGGTCGAGGCTCTCGGCGGTGAGGCGCCGGTTCTCTTCGCGCATGCGTCGGCGCTCGCCGATGACCGACAGGCTGCGCAGCAGCGCGGCGCGGTCGAGCGGCTTCAGCAAGTAGTCGCTGGCGCCGAGCTCCATCGCGTCGACGGCGGTCTTCACGTCGCCGACGCTCGTCACAACGACGATCTCTTCCTCCGGCCAACGCTCCTTCACGCGCTGCACGAGCTCGCTGCCGTCCATCTGCGGCATCACGAGGTCGGTGATCACGACGTCGAAGGCGCCGGCTTCCAGCGCCGTGAGCGCGTCCGCGCCGCTCGGCTGGGTGACTACGTCGTAGCCCGCTTCGCGCAGCAGATCCTCGATGTACACGCGGAAGTACAGCTGATCGTCGACCGCGAGGATCTTGCCCTGGCTCACGCGTTCCCCCCGATTCGCCCGCTCAGACCGCCGCCCGCGGCCCCTCTTCATCGGCCGCGCGCCGCACGCGATGTGCACCCGTGTGCAGCTCGTCGATCGAGCCGATGAGCGAGTGGGGAGTCGCCTCGACGATCGACAGCTCGGTGAACGTTCCCGGCGCGGGCGCCGCCGCCAGCGGAGCGCGGAAGTTGACGACGCGGTGATGGGGGTCGCGCCCCTGCAGCGCCGCCGTTCCGGCATCCGCTCCAGCGCGGCGACTCGCGCCTTCGACCAGCACGCGCGTGCGCGTGCCGACGCGGGCGCGATGCGCGGCGAAGGTGAGCTCGCGCTGCAGCGCCTGCAGCTCCTCGAGGCGCGCCTGCGACTCCTCGGGCGAGACGGTCTCCGCGAGGCTCGCGGACGCGGTGCCGGGGCGCGGCGAGTACTTGAACGAGAAGCCGTCGACGAAGCCGACCTCGCGCACCAGGGCGAGGGTGGCCTCGAAGTCGGCGCGCGTCTCGCCGGGATGACCCACGATCACGTCCGTGGTGATCGCGACGTCGGCGCGCGCGCGCCGCAGGGCGGTCACGATGCGGAGGTACTCGCGCACGCTGTACCGGCGGCGCATCGCATCGAGCATGCGGTCCGACCCGCTCTGCACCGGGAGATGCACGTGCGGGCACAGCTGCGGCAGCTCCGCGTGCGCGCGAATCAGCGCGTCGTCGAAGAACATCGGGTGCGGGCTCGTGTAACGCAGCCGCTCGATGCCGGGGATCGCCGCGAGCGCGGCCAGCAGGTCGGCGAAAGCGAGCGTGCCCGAGGCGGCGGTGCGGCCGCGCCGCACGTCGTGTCGGCCGTAGGCGTTCACGGTTTGCCCGAGCAGCGTGAGCTCCGGGACTCCGCGCTCCGCGAGCGCGCGCGCCTCCGCGAGGATCGACTCCGCGGGGCGCGAGATCTCCCGCCCGCGCGTGAGCGGCACCACGCAGTACGAGCAGAAGAGATCGCAGCCCTCCATCACCGTGAGCCAGGCGCGACCCGGCGACTCCGTGGCGAACTCGGCGTGGCGTTCGGGCAGGTCGAAGCGCGCGAGCGACAGGTCGTCCGCGAAGCGCGCCTCGCGCCGCCCGGCGTACGCGGCGGCCACCATCTCCGGGACCCAGCGCAGGTTGTGGGTGCCGAACGCGAAATCGATCTGCGGGTAGCGGCGCAACAGCGAGTCGCCCTCTTGCTGGGCGACGCAGCCCCCCACCCCGATCAGGCGCCCCGCTCGCTCCTGCTTCCAAAGCCGCAGGATGCCGAGGTCGGTGTAGAGCCGGTGCTCCGCCTTCTCGCGGATCGAGCACGTGTTCACGACCACGAGATCCGCCTCGTTTTCGGCCGCGGCGCGCTCGAAACCGGCGTGGTGAAGCAGGTTCGCGACCTTCTCCGAGTCGTGGGCGTTCATCTGGCAGCCGTAGCTGCGGATGTGGAAGCTGCGCACCATCGCGCGCGAACTTACCGGCGCGTTTCCGCCGAAACCAGCGGAGTTACGGGGTTTTTTCCGCGTCGCGGGACGGGCGAGGACTCGCCCGCGAGCTCCCTGGAAGCGCTCGGCGCGGCGCCTTCCGACACGAAATGGTGTCGCAGACGAAGAGAATTCCGAAAAGACGTTTGACAATCGCGAACGCGGCGGACCATAATCATTCTCACCTCGAAACGATTTCTGGAGCGGCGGCGGATAAGACATTTCTCCGACGAAATGTCCAACCTCTCACCCCCCCATCATCTATCCGCCGCCCTCCGCCCTTCCCGAAGCCCCGCCCGACGCAAGTCCGGCGGGGCTTCAGTTTGTAGGCCGACTTGTCCGCGCCGATCGCCACCGAGGCTTGCCGGCGCAAAGCAGAAGCGCGGAGGAAGCGCGCCCAGGATGCGTGCGCGACATCGCGTCTCCCTCGGTCGAGCGCGGCGACTCGGCCCTAGCGCAAGCGCGCAGCGTTGCGGTGACGGCCGCTCGATGCGGCCGTCGCCGCACTCTCCTCCATCCACCAACCCCAGAGAGACCGCGGCAAGGCAAGGCGCGGCGGCGGACGCCGGCGCAGCGGGTGTCGCAGAGCGAGTGCCCGGGCGTGGTCGCGCGCACGCTCGGGTGCGCGCGCCAGAAAGCACGATCCCTGCACGCCAACACCAGACGCGACCACGCGGCCGAGCGACGCGAGCCCCCGCGGAGCCGGCGCCCGCCGTCGCGCCGCTGCCCCGAACGAGCGCCCCGCCCAACAACTCCCGCGCTAGAGGACCAGCCGGTCCACCACCTTCGAGAGCTGCTTCAGGTTCCGACACTCCTCCGCGACGTCCACGTACGGCATGTACTTGTCCATCACCGAGTCGCCGAAGCCCCACGCGCTCGGGCTCTCCGGGTTGAGCCACACCACGTCTTTGGCCTTGTTGTACATGTCGCGCAGGCACCACGCGCGCGGGTCGTTGTAGTTGTTACGGGCGTCGCCGAGGATCAGCACCGTCGTCTTCTGGTCGATCGCCGAGAGGTAGTTCTGCCAGAAGTAGTGGAACGCCGCGCCGAAGTTCGAGCGCGTGTAGACGTTGATCACGTCGCCGCCGTCGAGCGCCTTCTCGATCGCGCCGTTGATGTCCTTCTCCTTGAACACGGGCGTCACTTCGCCGAGCTCGGAGACGAACACGAAGCTGCGGATTTTGGTGAAGCACTCCTGCAGCGAGTACATGAACTGCAGCATGAAGCGCGACACGTTCGCGACCGACGACGACACGTCGCACAGGATCACGAGCTTCGGTCGGTCCTTCTTGCGCTGCTTGAAGATCAGCTCGAACGGCACGCCGCCGTGGCCGGCGTTGCGGCGCAGCATCGTGTGCAGATCGAGCTTGCCGCGCTTGAGGCGCCGCTTGCGGATGGTGAGCACGTTCTTGATGCGCTGCGCGAGCCGCGCGACCACCTCGCGCATGCGCTTGATCTCGTCTTCCGTGAGGTTGTAGAAGCTCTTCTCGAGCAGGCTCTCGCGCCGGAACTTCTCCATGTAGTCGTAGTTGCGCTGTTGCAGCTCGCGCTCGGTGAAGTTGCGCACCGACTGGCGCAGCGCTTCCAGGAACTTCTCGATCAGGTCGAGCAGCGCATCGACTTGCGCGTCGGGCATGCCTCCTTCGCGCAGCTGCTGCGCGAGATCGCGCAGCTGCCTGCCAGCGCCCTCCGCGTCGAGCTGCTCCATCGTTCGGCGCGTGAAGAAGCCGATCTGCAGCATGTTCTCGATGCGTTCCGTGCCGGCGCTCTGCGCCGCCTCGCGAATCAGCTGCTCGAGCTGCGAGAGATCCTGGGTAAGGAGCGCCTTCGCGAGCTCGCTGAGGTCCAGCTTGTCCATCTGGCCCTGCATGTTCTGCATGCCCTGCTTGATGGCTTCCATCAGCTTCTCGAGATCGAAGTCGCCCCCCATCTGCCCTTGCGCTTGATCGAAGGCGTTGCGCAGGCCGTCGTAGAACGAGGACCAATACAGGTCGAACAGCTGGTCGAAGCCCGCGATGTCTTCGGAGCGCTTCACCATCGTGGTGCGCAGCGCGTCGCGGAAGATCTCGCGGTCGTCGAACGAGAGCTCGTCGATCGCGGAGAACGAGTCGATCGTCTCGGCGACCGAGACGCGAATCCCACTCTTTCGAAGGAGATTCGCGAACTCGATGATTTTCTTCTCCACGGCTGCTCCTAGTGGAGGACACCCTTCTTCGCGGTCGCGGCCTGCGGTTGCGCAGGAGCCGCCGCGGGCGCTGCGCCGGCCGCCGGCGCCGCCGCGGGCGCCGGCTCCTTGCGCGTGATCAGGCGGCCGAGCTCGCTCTGCGCCTTCTTGATGTCGGCCTCGTACTTGAGGATCACGTTGAGCGTGTCGCGCACGAGTCCCTCGTCGAGCTGCCCGGCGTTCAGCGCGAGCAGCGCGCGCGCCCAGTCGAGCGTCTCGGAGATCGACGGCAGCTTCTTCATGTCGAGCTTGCGCAGGCGCTGCATCACGCCCACGAGCTCCTCGGCGAGCCGCACGTCGATGCCCGGCACCTTCGCCTCGAGGATCTTCGTTTCGAGCGCTTCGTCGGGGAAGTCGATGTAGAGGTGCAGGCAGCGGCGCTTCAACGCATCGCTCATCTCGCGCGCGTCGTTCGAGGTGAGGAACACGATCGGGATGTGCTTCGAGGCGAGCGTCCCGATCTCGGGCACGGTCACCTGGAAATCCGACAGCACCTCGAGCAGGAACGCTTCGAACTCGGGGTCGGACTTGTCGACCTCGTCGATCAGCAGCAGCGAGGGCTCGCTCGCCTGGATCGCGCGCAGCAGCGGGCGCTGCACGATGAAGCGTTCGGAGAAGAACACGTTGTCCTGCGCGCCCACGCGCTCCGCGGCGTCGCGCAGCGTGGTCGCGCCGCTCATCGCCTCCGCGAACTTCTCCTTGAGAATCTGCGTGTAGAGCAGCTGCTTCGAGTACTCCCACTCGTACAGCGCCTTCGCCTCGTCGAGGCCTTCATAACACTGGAGGCGAATCATCGGCCGGCCCGTCGCCTTCGCGACGACCTTGGCGAGCTCAGTCTTGCCCACGCCCGCCGGGCCTTCAACGAGCACGGGCTTGCCGAGCTTCGTCGCGAGGTAGACCACCGTCGCGATGTTCTTGCCGCAGACGTAGCCCTGAGCGTTCAACTGAGAGATGACGTCGTCGACCGACGCGAACATGGCGACTCCTCGTGTACTGCTGGAGCGCCAGTCGCGCTCGAATTGTTGGCGATCAACTCATCAGGTGCAGAACGTGCCCCAGCTTCTCCTTCTTCGTGCGGAGATACTGGAAGTTCCGTTCGTTGGGCGTGATCTCGAGCGGCACGCGCTCGACGATCGAGAGGCCGTAGCCCTCGATGCCCGCACGCTTGCCCGGGTTGTTCGTGATGATGCGCATCTTGCGCACGCCGAGGTCGTGGAGGATTTGCGCGCCGACGCCGTAGTCGCGCAGGTCCGCGGCGAAGCCGAGGCGCTCGTTCGCCTGCACCGTGTCGAGGCCCTCGCGGTCCTGCAGGCCGTACGCCTTGATCTTGTTCTTTAGCCCGATGCCGCGGCCCTCTTGGCGCATGTAGAGGATCACGCCCTTGCCTTCGGCCTCGATCAGCTTCATCGCGGCTTCGAGCTGCTCGCCGCAGTCGCAGCGCAGCGAGCCGAAGCCGTCGCCGGTGAGGCACTCGCTGTGCACGCGCACCAGCACTTCGTCCTCGGGTCCGATCGACCCCTTCACGAGCGCGACGTGATCGATGTGATCGATGTCGTTCTCGTAGACGATCGCGCGGAACTCGCCGCCGAACTTCGTCGGCAGCGTGCAGTCGCCACTCGCGCGCACGAGCTTCTCGTTGCGGAGCCGGTACTCGATCATGTCGGCGATCGTGGCGATCTTGAGCCCGTGCTTGCGCGCGAACTTCACGAGATCGGGCATGCGCGCCATCGTGCCGTCGTCGTTCATGATCTCGCAGATCACGCCCGACGGGCCTCGCCCGGCGAGCCGCGCGAGATCGACCGCGCCTTCGGTTTGGCCCGCGCGCCGCAGCACGCCGCCCTGGCGCGCGCGCAGCGGAAACACGTGGCCGGGGCGCACGATGTCCTGCGGGCGCGCGTCGGCGCGAATCGCGGTGAGAATCGTGTGCGCGCGGTCGTGCGCGGAGATGCCGGTCGTGACGCCCTCGCGCGCCTCGATCGAGATCGTGAACGCGGTGCCGAAGCCCGAGGAGTTCTCGTTCTCGGGGACCATCATGCCGAGGCGCAGCTTCTCGAGCTGCTCGCCCATCATCGGCAGGCAGATCAGCCCACGGCCGTGCATGGCCATGAAATTGATCGCCTCGGGCGTGACGGCGTCGGCCGCCATGCACAGGTCGCCCTCGTTCTCGCGATCCTCGTCGTCGACGAGCACGATCATGCGGCCGGCGCGGATCTCGGCGATCGCCTCGGGGATGCCGACGACCACGTCGCTCCAATCGGCGGGCCGGGGCGACGCGGGCTTCGGGGCGACGTTGGTCATGCGCTCTCGCTCGGTCCACGTCGTACGGACCGGCAACTCCTGCGCAGGTTCCGTCGCGCCGCGGGCTCAGGCCGGGCTTAACAACTCCGCCCCGAGCCGGGACGAGAGCCACCCTAGCGCCACTCCGACGGGGGCCGCTACGCCCCGAGGCGCTTGAGCACGCCCTTCAGGAAGTCCGCCTCCGAGAGACCGAACTTGTCCTGGAACTGGTGGCGCTGGTTGAGCTGGCGGTAGGTGAGCCGCAGCAGCTCCCGGAACGTCTCGATCACACCCTCGCCCCGGGTCGCGACCGCCGGGAAGGTCGGAATGTCGCCCCACGCCGACTTGATCTCTTCCAGCGGCTTCACGTCGGGGAGATCGCGCTTGTTGAACTGCACCACCTTCGGCATCGACGCGAAGTCGACCCCGTTCGACTTGAGGTTCGCCTCCATGTCGCGGAACGAGTAGGCGTTCGCGCCGGCGGAGGTCCGCTGCGAGTCGGCCACGAACACGACGCCATCGGCGCCCGACAGCACGACCTTGCGCGTGGACTTGTGCATCACCTGCCCCGGCACGGTGAAGAGCTTGATCTTCACGGCGAAACCGTTGGCGGTATCGAACTGAACGGGCAGGAAGTCGAAGTAGAGCGTGCGGTCGTCTGCCGTATCGAGCGTGACCATCTTGCCGCGCGAACCGGGATCGAGGAGCTCGTGGAGCTTCTTCAAGTTCGTCGTCTTCCCGGACAGCGCGGGTCCGTAGTAGACGAACTTCAGGACGATCTCGCGCCCTGCCATGTTGATCTGAACCATCCGACCGACCCCACGCGACTACCGCACGCAAAGCGGGCTTTGTGCCCTGGCGCACTACTCATCGGCAGGAGGGTCGGGAGCGTTGAGGGGGATTCAGGACTTCGCGAGGAAGGCGGCGAGCAGCTCGCGGGCCCCCGCGGCGGGGGTGACTTCTTGCGCCTCAACTGCCGCTTCGAGACGCGGGATCGCGGCCGCGACCGACGGGTGCGCACGCAGCGCCTGCGCGAGGCCTTCCTCGACGAGACTCCACATCCACTCGCGCGCCTGGCCGCGCCGCCGCCGCGCGAGCTCTCCGCTCGCCTCGAGCGCACTTCGCTGCGCGAGCGCCGCCTTCCACACCTCGCCCACGCCCTCGCCGGTACGAGCGCTCACCGCCATCGCGATCGGCTTCCAGCCGCCCGCGGCCGGGCGAAACAGCGCGAGCGCCTGCTCGTGCTCGCGCATCGAGCGCAGCGCCGCGGCGCGCAGCTCGCCATCCGCCTTGTTCACGACCAGCGCGTCCGCGAGCTCGAGCACGCCGCGCTTGATGCCCTGCAGCTCGTCGCCCGAAGCGGGCTGCAGCAACACCGCGAAGAAGTCGACCATCGAGCGCACGGCGACTTCGCTCTGACCGATGCCGACCGTCTCGATCACGACGACGTCGAAGCCTGCCGCCTCGCACAGCAGCATCACCTCGCGCGTGCGATGCGCGACGCCGCCGAGCGCGCCGCCGCTCGGCGAGGGGCGAATGAACGCGCGCCCCTGCTGCGCGAGGCGCTCCATGCGCGTCTTGTCGCCGAGGATGCTGCCGCCGCTGACGGGGCTCGAAGGATCGACCGCGAGCACGGCGACCTGCTTGCCCGCTTCGATGAGGTGCAGACCGAACGCCTCGATGAACGTGCTCTTGCCGACGCCGGGCGGGCCCGTGATGCCGACGCGCACGGCGCCGCCAGCAAAGCCCACGAGCGCGTCGAGAATCGCCTGCCCGAGGCGCTGATGATCCGCGCGCGTGCTCTCGATCAGCGTGATCGCGCGCGCGAGCGCGCGGCGATCGCCTGCGCGGATCGCGGCGCAATAATCACTCGCGCTCTCGAATCGCGGTGTCTTCGCGCGCTCGCTCACGCCGCGCGTCGCGACTTGATCGCGTGCAGCACCTCGCGCGCCGCCTTCGGCACCGCCGTGCCCGGCCCGAAGATCGCGGCAGCGCCGTGCTCGCGCAGGTACGGGTAGTCCTGCGGCGGGATGATGCCGCCCACGATCACGACCACGTCGTTCGCGCCCCGCTTCCGCAGCGCTGCGACGAGCTCCGGTACGAGCGTCTTGTGTCCGCCCGCCTGGCTCGACACGCCGATCGCATGCACGTCGGCGTCGATCGCCTGCTGCGCCGCTTCGTCGGGCGTCTGGAACAGCGGGCCGACGTCGATGTCGAACCCCATGTCGGCGAACGCCGTCGCGATGACCTTGATGCCGCGGTCGTGCCCGTCCTGCCCGAGCTTCACCACGAGCATGCGCGGCCGGCGGCCCTCGCCCTTCGCGAACGTCTCCACCTCGGCGCGCGCCGACTCGAACTCGCCGTCGCCGCGGTACATGCCCGCGTACACGCCCGACACGCTGCGAATCTCGGCGCGATGGCGCCCGTACACCGTCTCGAGCGCTGCGCTGATCTCGCCCACGCTCGCGCGCGCGCGCGCCGCGTCAATCGCGGCCTCGAGCAGGTTGCCGGCGCCGCTGCGCGCGAGCTCGGTGAGCTTCGCGAGCGCCGCCTCGCACCGCTTCGCGTCGCGCTTGCTGCGGATCGCGACGAGGCGCCTGATCTGCGACTCGCGCACCGCGCTGTTGTCGATGTCGCGCACCTCGATCTGCGTCTCTTCCTTGAGGCGGTACTTGTTCACCCCGACGATCGTGTCCTCGCCGGAATCGATGCGCGCCTGCCGCCGCGTCGCCGCCTCCTCGATCTTCAGCTTCGGGATGCCCGCGACGATCGCCTTCGTCATGCCGCCCATCGCCTCGACCTCGTCGATCAGCGCGTTCGCGGCCTGATAAACGCTCTCGGTGAGCGACTCCATGAAGTACGAGCCGCCCCACGGATCGATCACGGCGGGAATGCCGGACTCTTCCTGGAGGATCAGCTGCGTGTTGCGCGCGACGCGCGCCGCGGTGTCCGTCGGCAGCGACACCGCCTCGTCGTAGCCGTTCGTGTGCAGCGACTGCGTGCCGCCGAACACCGCCGCCATCGCCTCGATGGTCGTGCGGATGATGTTGTTCATCGGGTCTTGCTCGGTGAGGCTCGCGCCCGACGTCTGCGAGTGCGTGCGCAGCATCAGCGAGTCGGCCTTCTTCGGCGCGAACAGCCTCTGCATGCGCTCGGCCCAGATGCGCCGCGCGGCGCGCATCTTCGCGATCTCGAAATAGAAGTTCATGCCGATGCACCAGAAGAAGGAGAGCCGGCCGGCGAACGCGTCGACGTCGAGGCCCTTCGAGAGCGCCGCGCGCACGTAGTCGAGGCCGTCGGCGATCGTGAACGCGAGCTCCTGCACCGTCGTCGCGCCGGCTTCCTGCATGTGGTAGCCGCTGATCGAGATCGAGTTGAACTTCGGCATGCGCTTCGCGGTGTACTCGATGATGTCGGCCACGATCCGCATGCTCGGCTCGGGCGGATAGATGTAGGTGTTACGGACCATGAACTCTTTGAGAATGTCGTTCTGAATCGTGCCCGCGAGCTTCTCCTGCGTAACGCCCTGCTCCTCGCCCGCGACCACGAAGCACGCGAGCACCGGCAGCACCGCGCCGTTCATCGTCATCGAGACCGTGACCTGATCGAGCGGAATGCCGTCGAACAGGATCTTCATGTCCTCGACCGAGTCGATGGCAACGCCAGCCTTGCCGACGTCGCCGGTCACACGCGGGTGGTCGCTGTCGTAGCCGCGGTGCGTCGCGAGATCGAACGCGACGGAGAGACCCTGCTGGCCGCCGGCGAGGTTCGCCTTGTAGAACGCGTTCGACTCTTCGGCCGTCGAGAAGCCCGCGTACTGCCGGATCGTCCACGGGCGATTCGCGTACATCGTGGCGCGCGGGCCGCGCAGGAACGGGAACGCGCCCGGCAGCGTGTCGGTGTGCGCGAGCTTCTCGAGATCCGCGGCGGTGTAGAGCGCCTTCACGGCGATGCCGTCGGCGCTGGTGAGCGTGAGCGAGTCGGCGTCCGCTCCGCGCAGCTCCTTCGCGGCGAGGCCGCGCCACTTCTCGAGCTCAGACATCGCGTTCTCCTTCGAGGTCGCGCGCCGCACGGGCTGCGCGCCTGCGCATGATTGCGGAACTCCCGCTCACATCGAGCGGCGGTAGCTGCCGCCGACGTCGAAGAGCGCGTGCGTGATCTGTCCGAGGCTCGCGACCTTCACCGTCTCCATCAGCTCCTCGAACACGTTGCCGCCCGCGCGGGCGACGCTCCGCAGCTTCGCGAGCGCGGTCTTCGCCTCCTCCGCGTGCCGCGCCTGGAACGCGCGCAGCGCGTCGAGCTGTTGCTGCTTCTCCGCATCCGTCGCGCGCTGCAGCGCGAGAGGCCGCTGCGATTTCTCGGGGTGCGGATTCTCGAACGTGTTGACGCCGATGATCGGCAGCTCGCCCGAGTGCTTCTTCGCCTCGTAGTAGAGGCTCTCGTCCTGAATTTTGCCGCGCTGGTAGTGGGTCTCCATCGCGCCGAGCACGCCGCCGCGCTGCGCGATGCGCTCGAACTCCTGGAGCACCGCCTCCTCCACGGCGTCCGTCAGCCACTCGATCGCGTAGCTGCCCTGCAGCGCGTTCTCGCTGCGCGCGATGCCGAGCTCGCGATTGATCACGAGCTGGATCGCGAGCGCGCGCCGCACCGACTCGTCCGTGGGAGTCGTCACGGCCTCGTCGTACGCGTTCGTGTGCAGCGAGTTGCAGTGATCCTGGATCGCGGTGAGCGCCTGCAGCGTGGTGCGGATGTCGTTGAACGCCATCTCCTGCGCGTGCAGCGACCGGCCCGAAGTCTGGATGTGGTACTTCAGCTTCTGGCTGCGCTCGTCGGCGCCGTACAGATCGCGCATCGCGATCGCCCAGATGCGCCTCGCCACGCGCCCGATCACGTTGTACTCGGCGTCGAGGCCGTTGCTGAAGAAGAACGAGAAGTTCGGCGCGAAGTCGTCGACTTGCATGCCGCGCGCTCGGTACGCCTCCACGTAGGTGAAGCCGTTCGCGAGCGTGAAGGCGAGCTGCGAGATCGGGTTCGCTCCCGCTTCGGCGATGTGGTAGCCGGAGATCGAGACGGAGTAGAAGTTCCGCACCTTGTTGCGGACGAAGTACTCCTGGATGTCGCCCATCACCTTGAGCGAGAAGTCCGTGGAGAAGATGCAGGTGTTCTGAGCCTGATCCTCCTTGAGGATGTCCGCCTGCACCGTGCCGCGGACTTTCGAGAGCACCTCGGCCTTGATGCGCGCGTAGGTCGCGCCGTCGACGGCTTCGTCGCCGCGAATCCCGAGCAGCGCGAGGCCGAGGCCGTCGTGCGTTCCAGGCTGGTCGCCCTGATAAGTCGGCAGCCCGCGCGCGGCGAACTTGGCGCGCACCGCAGCGAGCTGCCCGGTCTCGCGTAGGTGGCGCTCCACCTGCTGATCGATCGCGGCGTTGAGGAAGAACGCGAGGATCGTCGGCGCGGGCCCGTTGATCGTCATCGAGACGCTCGTCGCGGGATCGCACAAGTCGAAGCCGGAGTAGAGCTTCTTGGCGTCGTCGACGGTGGGCACCGAGACGCCCGACGTACCGACCTTGCCCCAGATGTCGGGACGCTCGTCGGGATCGCGGCCGTAGAGCGTGACCGAGTCGAAAGCGGTCGAGAGCCGGTTCGCGGGCTGCGCCTGCGCGAGCACGTGGAAACGGCGGTTCGTGCGCTCGGGCGGGCCTTCGCCCGCGAACATACGCGCCGGCTCTTCCTCCGGGCGCTTGAACGGGAACACGCCGGCGGTGTACGGGAACTCGCCGGGCAGATTTTCTTGGCGAAGGAACCTTGTCAGGGAGGCGGCGTCGTCGCTGCGCGGCACCGACACTCGCGGCAGCTTCGTGCCGGAGAGCGTCGTGACCGTGTTCTCCACCTCGATCGCGCGCCCGCGCACCTCGTAGCGTTGGCGCTCCGCTTCGTACTGCGCGCGCCGCCCTGGCCACTGCGCGAGCGCATCCTTCAGCGCGGGCTCGAGCGTGGCTTCGCGCTGCGCGGCCTTCGTCGCGAGCGCGTCGCGCACGCTCACAGCGGCGTCGGCGAGCTCGCGCTCGGCGGCTCGGAGCGACTGCGCCGCGTGCGCCGCTTGCGCAAGCTCGTCCGTGCGCGCGCGATAACGGCGCACCGCTTGCGCGATGTCGTCGAGGTACCGCTCGCGGCCCGCGGGCACGAGCGGCGGCGGCGACACGATCGGCTGATGCGCGCTCGACTCGCGCGCCGGGAACGAGCCGCCGAGCGACTCCGCCTTCGCGCGCAGCGTCGCGAACAGCTTCTCCACGCCGGGGTCGTCCCACTGCGAGGCGACCGTCGCGAACACCGGCAGCTGGTCGTCCGCGCTCGGCGCGCCAGGGTGGTTGCGGCGCCACTGCTTGCGCACGTCGCGCAGCGCATCGGCCGCGCCACGCCGATCGGACTTGTTGAGCACGACCACGTCGGCGAGCTCGAGCATGTCGATCTTCTCGAGCTGCGAAGGCGCACCGTACTCGGGCGTCATCACGTAGACCGCGGCGTCCGCGAGGTCGACGATCTCGCTGTCGCTCTGGCCGATGCCCGCGGTCTCGACGAGCACGAGATCGACGCCCGCCGCCTTCAGGACGAGCACGGCATCCTGCACGGCCTGCGAGAGCGCGAGGTGCGCCTGGCGCGTCGCGAGCGAGCGCACGAACACGCCGTCGCCGTGCACGCTGTTCATGCGGATGCGGTCGCCGAGCAGCGCGCCGCCGGAGCGCCGCCGCGTCGGGTCCACCAACAACAAGCCCACGCGCCGTTCCGGGTAGTCGAGCCGGAAGCGCCGCACGAGCTCGTCGACGACGCTCGACTTGCCCGCGCCGCCGGGCCCGGTGAAGCCGAGCACCGGCACCGCCTTCGCAGCAGCTTGCGCACGCAGCTGCGCGCGCAGCTTCTCCGCCGCTGCGAGCGCGTCCGCGGACTCCTCCTCGAACCACGTGATCGTGCGCGCGATCGCGCCGAAGTCGCCGCTCGAGAGCGCGCTCGCGTCCGCAGCGCGCGCGGGCAGCGCGTGCTCGCGGCACTCGTCGAGCATCTTGCGAATCATGCCCTCGAGCCCGAGCGCGCGGCCGTCCTCGGGCGAGAAAATGCGCGCGACGCCGTAGGCGTGAAGCTCGGCGATCTCTTCCGGAACGATCGTGCCGCCGCCGCCGCCGTAGACGCGAACGTGGCCGGCGCCCAGCGCGCGCAGGCGATCGACGAGGTACTTGAAGAACTCGACGTGGCCGCCCTGATAACTCGACACGGCGACCGCCTGTGCGTCTTCCTGGATCGCGGCCTCGACGATGTCGTGCACCGAACGGTCGTGGCCGAGGTGGATCACCTCGGCGCCCTGCTGCTGCAGCAGGCGGCGCATGATGTTGATCGCGGCGTCGTGGCCGTCGAACAGCGAGGCGGCCGTGACGACGCGGATGCGCTGCGGCGTGCGGTGCAGGGGCGTGACGTTGGCGGCGGCGGTCATGCGTTCTCCTTGTCGCGGGTGCGCTGGGCGGCGAGGTGCGCCTCGACGCGTTCTCCCACGTGGTCCCGGTATTTGCTGATCTCGTCGCGCAGCGCGCCGAGCTCGGCGATGCGGCGGTCGAGGTCTGCGAGGCGGGTGCCGAGCTGCGCGTCGAGCCGCGCGAGCATCGCCCGCGTCGAGCCTTCGATGGCGTAGACGGCGTTCAGCTCGCGCACTTCTTCCAGCGAGAGGCCGAGCGCTTTGAGGCGCGTGATGAAGCGCAGCCGCTGCAGCTCGTCCTCGCCGTACACGCGGCGCGCCCCCGCCTTGCGGCGCACGCCCGGGAGCAGCCCGAGCTCTTCGTAGTACCGGACCGTGCGCGCCGAGAGATCGAGGCGCGCACAGACCTCGGAAATGGAGAGCTCGGTTGCGGCGGGGTCAGCTGTCATGTCGGCCTCGGCCAGTTGACGTGAACTGGCAAACCTTATCGAGCGGCGGGGGAACGAGCCATAGGAGCCACAGAAGGATGGAGAGCCCCGCGGGGCGCGAGCTCTCCGCCGGCGTTCGCACTCAGCCCGCTCCGGTCGCCTTTCGTGCCGCCCTCGCTCGCCCGCCGAGCACGGCCCGGTACACGCGACCCGGCAGCGGGCGCTTCAGCACGTCGCGCGCCATCCAGTCCGTCACATCCACGAGCGCGTCGAGATTCACGCCCGTGCGCACGCCCGAGCGCTCGAACAGGTCCACCACGTCCTCGGTCGCCACGTTGCCCGAGGCGCCGGGCGCGTACGGGCAGCCGCCGAGGCCGCCGAGCGAGGAGTCGAAGGCGCGCATGCCCTCTTCGTAGCCGACCGCGACGTTCGCGAGCGCGCGGCCGTAGGTGTCGTGGAAGTGCAGCGCGACGCGCTCCAGCGAGATCTCGCCCGCGAGCGCGCGCACGAGCTCGCGCACCTGACTCGGCACGCCGACACCGATCGTGTCGCCGAACGAGATCTCGTCGGCGCCGAGCGCGAGCAGCTGCTTCGTCACGCGCATCACCTGCGCGACGGGGACATCGCCCTCGAACGGGCAGCCGCACACGGTCGAGAGGTAACAGCGCAGCAGCTTGCCGTCGGCCTTCACGCGCTCGACCACGGGGCGAAAGCGGTCGAGGTGCTCGGCGACCCCTCGATTCACGTTCGACTTGTTATGCGACTCGCTCGCCGACGCGAAGAACGCGACCACGTCGAAGCGCGACTTCTGGAAGCGCTCGTAGCCCGCGAGGTTCGGCACCAGCGCCATGTACGAGACGCCAGGCTTCAGCTCGATGCGCGCCGCGACTTCGTCCGCGTCGGCGAGCTGCGGGATCCACTGCGGCGAGACGAAGCTGGTCGCGTCCATCGAGCGAATGCCGGCGTCCGCGAGGCGCCCGAGCAGCTCGAGCTTGGTTTGCGTCGCGATGACGTCGGCCTCGTTCTGCAAGCCGTCGCGCGCGCCGGCTTCGTGAATCCGCACCGTGTCCATCGCGCTCTCCTTCGCGTGCCTCAAACGACTGCGGCGCGCGAGATCGCTCCCGCGCGCCGCATCGTAAGCCCGACTTCGCTCAGACGCCGATGATGAAGCTGCAGCTCGTCGTGCCCGAGCCGCCGATGTTCAGCGTCTGGAAGTTCTTCGCGCCCTCCACCTGGAACGCGCCGGCGTTGCCAGTCACCTGGTGAACCGCGTCGAGCACTTGGCGCACGCCCGTGGCGCCGACCGGGTGACCCGCACCGATCAGGCCGCCGCTCGGGTTGATCGGGTGCTTGCCGCCGATCTCGAGATCGCCGCGCTCGATCGCCTTCCAGCTCTCGCCGGGCGCCGTGATCCCGAAGTGATCGATCGCCATGTACTCGCTCGTGGTGAAGCAGTCGTGCGTCTCGATCCCGTCGATGCCGTTCACGTCGGCGATGCCCGCGCGCTTCCACGCATCCGTGATCGTGGCGCGCACGTGCGGCAGCACGTACTGCGCGGACTTGCTCTCCGCGACCTTGTCCGCGAAGCGCAGCCGCGCCGTGTGGTGGCCCCAGCCCTTGATGCGCGGGATCTGATCGAGGCGCAGCCCGCGGCCCTTCGCGTAGCGCGTGGCGTACTCGCGCGAGGCGAGGAACACCGTCACCGCGCCGTCCGTCACCTGCGAGCAGTCGCTGATGCGGATGCGCCCGCCGACCGCCGCGTTGTCCTCGGTGCGGACCAGCGCGTGGTCCTTGTTCATGTACCAGTTTCGCGTCTGTGCGAGTGGGTTCAGCTTCGCGTTGTCGTAGTTGATGCGGCTGATCTCGGCGAGGTGCTCGTCCTTGAGCCCGTAGCGCGCGTCGTACTCGTCGCCGAGCTTTCCGAACAGCTTCGGGAACGGGAACTCGACGCCGTCCGCCTCGAGCTCGTACCACGCGGCGGTGCCGAGGTAGCTGCCGCCCTTCGCGGCCGAGACGGTCTTCATCTGCTCGATCCCGACGACGGCCTGCAGGTCGTAGCGGCCCGCTTCGATCTCGGCGGACGCCGCGAGCAGCGCGATCGAGCCCGACGCGCACGCCGCCTCGTGGCGCGACGTAGGCAGGCCGCTGAACGCGGGGTGCACCTCGGTGAAGAACGCGCCGAGGTGGCCCTGCATGCAGTAGAGCTCGGCGGCGAAGTTGCCGACGTGCGCGCTCTGCACTTCCTCGGGCGCGATCTCGCAGCGCTCGAGCGCGCCGAGCACCGACTCGCGCATCAGCGCCGAGAAGTGCTTGTTTTCCTTCGTCCAGTTGCGGGCGAAGTCGGTCTGGAAGCCGCCGAGGACGTAGACCTCTCGAGTCGTCATCAGAGTCTCCGGTGCGGGTGAAGTTGTGATCGCCGCCGAGCTAGCTGGCGACGAAGAAGCGGCCGGGGTTGATCGTGGCGTGGCGGAACAGGCGCTCACCCGGCTTCAGCGCGCGCAGCGCCGCAGGCACGGGGAGCTTCGCGCCTTCGATCAGCGCGACGGCGCCCTTCGGCGTGAGCGCGTCCACGAGCACCGAGGGCGGAGCCCAGTTGAAGCCGGTGCCCATGATGCGGTCGATGCCGTCGATCGTGTCCGTCACTTCGCCGACGCGATGGAACGCGTAGCTCAGGTAGCCCGCGATCACGCGCTTCGCGATCGCCGCGTACTCGCCGTGCGCGGCGAGGAACGCCTGCATCGCTTCGCCGTAGCGCGCCTCGCGATGCAGCCGCGACACCTCGTCGATGAACGGCAGCGCCGGCAGCTTGATCTCGCTCTCGGGCTTGTAGGCGCCGCTCGCCGGATCGAGCACGAGGCGCGCCTTGCCTTCCTTCTTGAAGAAGCCGCGGCCCGACTTGTCGCCGAGCGTGCCCTGCTCCATCGCGCGCGCCATGTAGGCCGGCATCGCGAGCGTCGCGTGCGCCTCGTCCTTCGTCTGCGCGTACACGTTGTCGACGATCGCGCGGTGAATGTCCCAGCCCACGAGGTCGATCGTCGCGAGCGGCGTCAGCGCGCGGCCGGTGTACGGACCGACGAGCTTGTCGACGAGCAGCGGCCCGTGCTCTTCCGCGAGCTGCGCCGCCTCGTTCAGCACCTTGAAGCCGACGCGGTTGCCCGCGAACGCCGGCGTGTCGTGCGTGCGAATCATCTCGCGCCCGAGCCGCACGGTCGCGAAGGCCTCGACGAAGTCGACCACGTCCTTCGCCGTCTCGCGACCCGCGACGAGCTCGGTGCCGACGATCACGTTCGGCGGATTGAAGAAGTGGAGGCCGAGGAAGTGCTTGCGGAACGACGCGCTGCGGCCCTCGGCGAGCTTGTTGATGCTGAGCCCCGAGGTGACCGTCGCGACGATCGCGTCGTCGCGCCGCGCAGCGTCCACCTTCGCGAACATCTCCTGCTTCAGCGCGAGCTCCTCGGTGAGCGCCTCGAAGATCAGGTCCGCGCCCGCGACGGCCGCCGCGAGATCGTTCGCGTAGTCGCCCGTCTTCGCGCGCAGCGCGACCGTGGGCGAGCGCACCTGCTTGATCGCCGCTGCGAGGCCCTCTTCCGCCTTCGCCTTGCTGCGCGCGAGGAACGTCACCTGCGGCACGGCCTGCGTGAACAGTGCGGCGCTGCCGTAGCCCATCGTGCCGTTTGCGCCGAGCACGACGACTCGCTCGATCTTGCGCGATGCGATCAGCGTGCGGAGTTGCTTCGTGTCGATGGCCATTGCGGGGCTCCTGCGCCGGAAAAGAGGCGCACCTTAGGTGACCCATGGGTGGCCTTCGAGCCCTTCGGAGAGTCGCGGCGCCGACTCGGGGTCAGCCGCCTCGCGGCAGCCGCGGCGCAAGTGGCACGCAGGATGTCAGTACGCGCAGCGGGATGCGTCCCGCTCGCTCAGTGATACCCGAGCGCGGCGAGCTTCTTCGGCTTCTTCGCCCACTTCGGATCGACCTTCACCCACAGCGAGAGGTGCGCGGGGCCCTCCAGCAGCTTCGCGATCGCCGCACGCGCACGCGTGCCGATCGCCTTGATCTTGCGACCCCCCTGGCCGAGCACGATGCCCTTCTGCGAGTCGCGTTCGACCCAGAGGGTGGCGCGAATGCGCACGCCGTCGGCGCGCGACTCGTCGAAGCTCTCGATCTCGACCGCCGTCGAGTACGGCAGCTCCTCTTCCAGCTCCTCGAACAGCGCCTCGCGAATCTCTTCCGCCGCGAGAAAGCGCAGCGTGCGGTCCGTGACCTGCTCCGCGTCGTAGTGCGGCGGCGACTCGGGAAGCAGCGCGACGAGCCGCGCGACGAGCTCGTCGAGTCCCGCGCCGGTCTCCGCGGAGACCGAATGCTCCGCTTCTGCCGGGACGGCGCCGTCGCGATCGGACTTGGTGGCCACGACGAGCGTGGGCGTGCGCTGCGCCGCGAGCCTCTCGCGCAGCGCCGCGTGACCTGCATCCCAGCCCGTGCGCGGATCGACGAGAATCAGCGCGACGTCGCAATCCTCGGCGACCTCCTCGGCGATCGTGTTGAGCGAGCGATTCAGTGCGCGCGTCGCGTCGTGAAGGCCGGGCGTGTCGAGCAGCATGAGCTGCGCGTGCGGCAGCGTGAGCACGCCGAGAATGCGGCTGCGCGTCGTCTGCGGCTTCGCCGTGACGATCGCGAGCTTCTGCCCGAGCAGCGCGTTCAGCAGCGTCGACTTGCCCGCGTTCGGGCGGCCTAACAACGCGACGACGCCTGCGCGATGAGCGGGCGCGTCAGGACTCATCTTGCTTCCGCACGCGCTCCAGCGCGGCGCTCGCGGCGGCGAGCTCCGCGACGCGCTTCGAGCGGCCCACGCCCTCGCCCCAGCAGCTCCCGCTCACGTCCACGGCAACGGCGAAGCGGTCCTCCGCCTCCTCGATGCCGCTGTCGCTGATGAGCCGGTAGCGCGGCGTCTCCTTCAGCTTCGCGTGCGTCCACTCCTGGAACGTCGTCTTGGGATCGCGCTCCAGCAGCGCACCACTCGCGATCTCGCCGCCGAACACGCGCCGCACGAGCGCGACCACGGGCTCGAGCCCGCCGTCGAGATAGACCGCGGCGACCACCGCCTCGAAGAGGTTCGCGAGGACGCGCTCCTTGCGTTCGCCGCCGCTCTTCTGCTCGGTGCGCCCGAGGCGAATGTGCGCGCCGAGGCCGAGGTGACGCGCGCGGCGCGAGAGCGAGCGCGTGTTCACGATTGCAGCGCGCGCGCGCGTGAGGGCGCCCTCGCGCCAGTCGGGATGCGCCTCGAAGAGCAGCTTCGCCACCGCGAGGTCGAGCACCGCATCGCCGAGAAACTCGAAGCGCTCGTTGCCGCCGCTGCGGTCGCGCTCGTAAGCCGCCGAGGGATGCGTGAGCGCGGTCTCGAGCAGCGCGGCGTCGCGAAAGCGGTAGCCGAGATGCGCGGCGACTTCGTCGACCGGCGTGGCGGCGCCGTCGCTCACGGCAGCGACTCCTCGATCCAGCCGCCGCCGAGCAGCTCCTCGTCGCGGTAGAACACCGCGGCCTGGCCGGGCGACACCGCGCGCACGGGCTCGTCGAACGCCACGCGCGCGCTCCCGTCCGCACTCGCGGTGACGACCGCCGCGACCGGCGCATGCTTGTACCGCACCTGCACGCTCGCGCGGAGCTCGCGCTCGGGCGCCTCGCCGCGCGTCCAGCTCACGCCGCTGAGCCTCGCGCCGCGGGCGCCGAGCGCGCTCGCCGGCCCCACCAGCACGCGGTTCGTGATCGCATCGACGCGCACGACGTAGCGCGCCTCGCTGCCGCCGCCGCCGAGTCCGCGCCGCTGCCCCACCGTGAAGTGGTGGATGCCGTCGTGCGTGCCGAGCACGCGGCCGGTCTCGCTGTCCACGATCTCGCCGCGCCGTGCGCGTCCCGGGCGGATCTCGCCCACGACCCTAGCGTAGTCGCCGTCCGGCACGAAGCAGATCTCCTGACTCTCGGCCTTCTCCGCGGTCGCGAGCCCGAGCGCCCGCGCGCGCGCGCACACATCGGGCTTCGTGAGCGCGCCGATCGGGAAGTGGGTGTGGCGCAGCTGGGCGGGCGTCAGGCGGAACAGGAAGTAGCTCTGGTCCTTGCGCGCATCGGCGCCGCGCAAGAGTCGCGGTTCGCCGCTCGGGTCGCGCTCGACGCGCGCGTAGTGGCCCGTCGCGACCGCGTCTGCCCCTAATGCCTTCGCGCGCGCGAGCAGGTGATCGAACTTGAAGCGGTCGTTGCACGCGACGCACGGGATCGGCGTCTTGCCCGCGAGATAGGCGTCCGCGAAGGGCTCGATCACCTCCTCGCGAAAGCGGTCCTTGTAGTTCGCGACGTAGAAGCGGATGCCGAGTCTCTCGGCGACGCGGCGCGCGTCGTCGGCGTCGTCGAGCGAGCAGCAGCGGCTCTCGCTGCCGGCGAGGTGCATCGTCACGCCGATCACCTCGAAGCCCTGCTCCACGAGCAGCGCCGCCGCGACCGACGAGTCGACGCCACCCGACATGCCCACGACCACGCGCGTCACGTCACGCCTCGAGCGCGCGCACGCGCGCGACTAATGCCGGGAGCACCTCGAGCACGCGCGCGACCTCGCCCTCGGTCGTGCTCGGCCCCACCGAGAAGCGCAGCGTCCCGCGCGCCGCTGCCGGCGTGCGTCCCATCGCGAGCAGCACCGCCGAGGGCTCGACCGAGCCCGAGTGGCAAGCGGCGCCTGCCGAGACCGCGATGCCTTCGCCGTCGAGCGCTTCGAGCAGCACCTCGCCCGCGGTGTGCTCGAACTCGACGCTGAGCGTGTTCGGCAGCACGAAGCGCGCGTCGCCGTTGCGCCGCACGCGCGGAATGCTCGCCTCGATCCCGGCCCAGAGCCGGTCGCGCAGCGCCTCGAGGCGCACCGTGCGCACGGGCAGCTCTGCCCGCGCGAGCGCGCATGCCACGCCGAAGCCGACGATGCCGGCGACGTTCTCGGTGCCGCCGCGCCGCCGCTTCTCTTGGCCACCCCCTAACAACAGCGCCGGGATCGCGGCGTGCTTGCGCGCCACGAGGCAGCCCGTGCCCTTCGGTCCGTTCAGCTTGTGCGCGGACGACGCGAGCAGGTCCGCGCCGAGCGCGACTGCATCGACGGGGATCTTCCCGATCGCCTGCGTCGCGTCCACGTGAAGCCATGCGCCGCGCGCGTGCGCCGCATCGGCGAGCTTCGCCACGTCCTGCAGCACGCCGATCTCGTTGTTCGCGAGGATCACTGCGGCGAGCGCGGTCTCCTCGCCGATGGCGGCGGCGTAGGCATCCAGGTCGACTCGCCCGTTCGCGTCCACGGGCACGCGCGTCACGCGCGCCTCGCCCGAGCGCTCGAGCGCGCGCAGCGGCTCCTCGACGGACGGGTGCTCGATCGTCGTGGTGACGACGTGCGCGCGCCCCGCGCGCGCACGCAGCGCGCCGCGCAGCGCGGCGTTGTTCGCCTCGGTCGCGCCAGCCGTGAAGATCACGTCGCCGCTCGCGACTCCTAACAACGAGGCGACCTCCGCTCGCGCGCGCTCGACTGCCGCGCGCGCCGCGGCGCCCTCGGCGTGCGTGCTCGAGGGATTCCCGAAGTTCGCGCGCAGCACGTCGCTCATCGCGGCGACGACTTCGTCGCGCAGCGGCGTCGTGGCGTTGTGATCGAGGTAGATGCGTTTCACGGTCGGCAGCTTAACAGCGTGAAGAACGCCGACTTCGCGCGCGGCTCACGCCGCCGGCGCGTCTCCGATCAGATCGCGCAGGTTGCGCGCCTCTGCGACGACGCTCGCGGCGCGCTCGACGTCGGCGATCACGCCGTTCACCGTGCGCGAGAGATCCGCGACGCCGAGCGGCACCGTGGCGGCGCCACGCAGCGCGATCAGCACGTCGGCGACGCGCACCTGCTCGATCGGGCGCGCCATTTGGAAGCAGCCCGCCGACTCACCGCCACACGGGGCCACGATGTTGGCCTCTTCGAGCGCGCGCAGGATGTCGCGCACGGTGCGCAGCGGGATGTCGAGCGCGTCCGAGAGTGCGTCGGGGTGCCAAGGCTGCGCGCGGTCGCGGAATGCGCGCGCGCAGCACAGCGCGATCGCGAGGCCGATCGTCTCGCGCGCCGCCGGCCCTGCGCTCTTGCCGCGCACTTCGCGCCGGTAGAGCGAGAGCGTCTGGTGCGCGTAGGCGGCCTCGGCTCCCAACAACACGATCGCCCACGAAATGTAGACCCAGATCAAGAACATCACGACCCAGGCCGAGGCGGCGAAGGCTTCGTCCATCCGCTCCTTCGCGCCGAGGGTGAGGTGCACGTACGCGACCTGCGCCGCGTTGAAGAGCACCGCGCCGACCACCGCACCGAACAGCGCGGAGCGTTTTCGCACGCGCGTGTTCGGCAAGAACCAGTAGAGGAAGCCGAACGCGGCGGTGATCAAGAGCAGCGGCGCCCAGCGCAGGCCGAAGCGATAGAAGAGCTCGAGCAGCGGAAACTCGAGCGCCTTCTGCACGAGGGTTTGACTCTCGAAAGATGCGCGCAGCGACACCGCGACGCCCACGAACAGCGGCGTCACGACGATCACCGCCAGGTAGTCGGGAATCCGCCGCGACCACGGGCGCCGCTCCGTCACGCCCCACAGCGCGTTCAGCGCGTGCTCGACGCGCCCGACGGCGAGCACCATCGTCGCCAGCAGCACGCCGCTCGCGACGCCGCCGAGCGTCTTGAAGTTGAAGCTCTCCACGCGAGCGAGAAAGTTCAGCTTCGCTTCAGGCGCGACGGCGAGAAGGTCGAGCAGCTGCTCCGCGACCTCCTTCCCGCTACCCACGAGGTCGACGAGCGCGACGCCGAGCGCGAGCAACGGCACGATGGAGAGCAGCGTCAGGTACGCGAGCGAGTTGGCGCGCAGCAGCAGCGCGTCGCGAACGAAGCCTTCGCCGATCAGGACCACGAGCTGAAAAACAGACCGGAGCCACCCGAGCGGCTTGGGCTCGAGTGGCTCCGGATTCCAGAGGTTCTCCGCGACGAAGTCGCGGAGACGTGCGAACGGCCCCGGGATTACTCCTGGACCTTCAGCTCGACGCGGCGGTTCAGCGCGCGGCCATCGGCCGTCGCGTTGTCAGCCACCGGCTGTGACTCGCCGTAGCCGGCGGTCGAGAGCCGGCCCGCGTCCACGCCCTTGTTCGCGAGGTAGTCGCGCACGGAAGCCGCGCGGCGCTCGGACAGGGACTGGTTGTACGCGTCGCTGCCGCTCGAATCGGTGTGGCCCTCGACGCTCACGCGCGTGCTCGGCGCCTGACCGAGCTGGCTCGCCGCCTCGTCGAGAATCACCGACGCGTCCGCGCGGATGTCCGACTTGTCGAGGTCGAAGTTCACGCCGCGCAGAACGATGCGCTGCGCTTGCGGCGCCGGTGCGGGCTCTTCCGCCGGAGCCGGAGCGGGCTCGGGAGCGGGCGCCGGCTCGGCCGCGCGCGGGGCAGGCTCGGCAGCACCTTCGCCGACGCCGAGCGCCTTGCACACGAAGTAGGCCGCGGTGCCGGCCGCAGCGCCGATCGCGACGCCATAGCCGATGCCCGAGTCGATGTCGTGGCCCTTGTCGTTGTTCGTGCCGTAAGTGGCGCCGCCTGCGCCACCAGCCAGCGCACCGACCAGCGCGCAGGTCTTCGGGGTGACGCTGGCGCAACCAGTGCTCAGCGCGACGAACGCGACGAGCGCAACGACCAGCGAGCGAGAGCCGGATTTTCGAGTCATCGAGAGAAACTCCTCATTCCGCGGAAACGCGGTGCGGCGCAACTTAACCCGCAGAGTTTCGAGGGATCAATGGCTCTGCACCCGCAACTCGTGCTCGCATCCGCGCGGCAAGTCGGGGAAAGCCAGCTGCCCCGCGAGTGTACGCAGCGTCACAGGACCGATTCCCGCCACGCGATCGACCTCCGCGAGCGAGCAAAGCGGACGAGCGTCCACCAGCGCCTGTGCGCGAACGGGTCCGAGCCCCGGCAGCAGCGCGAGCACCTCGGAGGGCTCCCGATTCGCATCGAGGCGCTCGCCGTACAGCAGGCGCGCTGCTCCGTGCGTGGGCGCGGAGCGAGCTTCGGGCGGGCTCGAGCTGACTTCCGCGTCGAGTAGCGCACGCACGGCGAGCAGCGCACCCGCGAGAGCGAGGACTCGGCCGTGTTGCAGCATCCCGCACCTCGCGAGACAGGGAGTCGCGACTGCTCAGGCCTCGGCGCGCGGCGCCTCCGCGCCCGCTTCCACGAACGCGGCGTGCAGCGCGCGCACGGCGAGCTCGGTGTACTTCTCTTCAACCACGACCGAGATCTTGATCTCGCTCGTCCCAATCATCTGGATGTTGATGCCCTCGCTCGCGAGCACACGGAACATCTGCGCCGCGACGCCCGCGTGGTCCTTCATGCCGAGGCCAACGACCGATACCTTCGCGATCGACTTGTCGCCCTCCACGTGCGACGCGCCCACCTGCGGCGCGATCTGCTCGGCGATCGCCTTCGCGCGCGCGAAGTCGTCGCGCGGGACGGTGAAGGTCATGTCGGTCGTGCCGTCGGCCGAGGCGTTCTGCACGATCATGTCGACGACGATGCCGTTGTCGGCGATCGCGCCGAACAGCTTCGCGGCTACGCCGGGGGAATCCTTCACGCCGATCACGCGAATCTTCGCCTCGCCGCGGTTGTACGTGACTCCCGAAACTACGAGCCGTTCCACCACGTCCTCCTCGCGCACCACCCAGGTGCCTTCGCTGTCGTCGAACGACGAGCGCACGCACAACGGCACGCCGAACTGCATCGCGAACTTGACCGAGCGAATCTGCAGCACCTTCGCGCCGAGGCTCGCCATCTCGAGCATCTCCTCGAAGGAGATGCGATTCAGCTTCTTCGCCGCGGGCACGAGGTTCGGGTCCGTCGTGTAGACGCCGTCGACGTCGGTGTAGATCTCACACACGTCGGCCTTCACCGCGGCCGCGATCGCCACCGCCGACGTGTCCGAGCCACCGCGGCCGAGCGTCGTCACGTTGCCCGCATCATCGACGCCCTGGAAGCCAGCGAGCACCGCGACGCCGCCCTCGTTCAGCACCGCACCGATCTTGGCCGTGTCGATGTTCTGGATGCGCGCGCGCGTGAAGCTCGAGTCCGTGAGCATGCCCATCTGCGTGCCCGTGAAGCTGCGCGCCTTGTGGCCGAGCTGATGAATCGCCATCGCCAGCAGCGCGATCGTCTTCGACTCTCCGATCGACGTGAGCGCGTCGTACTCGCGCGGATCCGGGTGATCGCCGCCGACCTGTTTCGCGAGCGCGACGAGCGAGTTCGTCTCGCCCGCCATCGCCGACACGACGACCGCCACCTGATTGCCGGCCTCGAGCGTGCGCACGACGCGCCGCGCCACGTTCTGGATGCGCGCGACATCGGCGACGCTCGTGCCGCCAAACTTCTGGACTATCAGGGCCATCGCTTGCTCCAGCGCGCGAGGAGTGCCTGCGAGCGCGGTCCGAGCGCGGCGGCCTCCAAAATTCGGGACTCGGCAGCTTCGCCTCTCGCAATGCGAATTTCCAGCCGGTCCGCAGGAAGTGCGGTGAGGAATCGCTCGCCCCACTCGGCGACGAGCAGCGTGCCTGCCTCGAGCCAGTCGAGCAGCCCCGCGGCTTCGAGCTCACCCTCGCTCTCGACGCGGTAGAAATCGACGTGCACGAGCCGCCACGGCGCGCCGGCGCGCGCAGTCGGGTACTCGCCCGCGATCACGAAGGTCGGGCTCGCGACGGCGCGCTCCTCGATGCCGAGCGCGCCCGCGAGCGCTTTCACGAAGAGGGTCTTGCCGGCACCGATCGGGCCGGTCAGCGAGATCACGCCTCCGTCTTCGTCGCACGCGCCGCCGAGGCCAGCCGCGAGGCTGCGCGTGTCAGCGGGGCTCTGGGAAACGAATCGCATCGCCCGCTCCGATCTGAGGCTCCTTCTCGGCGAGCGCGCGCATCACCTCGGGAATCGAGTCGGCGATCTCGCTGGCCAGCGCGCCGCGGCTGCCGCGACGCGACGCCACGAGATCTCCCGCCGCGCCGTGCACGAATGCGGCGAGCGTCGCTGCCTCGAACGCGGCCACCTTCTGCGCGAGCAGCGCGCCCGTGAGGCCCGCAAGCACATCGCCGGTGCCGCCCGTCCCCAACACCGGGCCGCCGGTGGGATTCACCGCGATGCGCCCGCTCGGCTCCGCGATCACGGTGCCCGCGCCCTTCAGCACCACGATCGCGCGGGTGCGCTCGGCGAGCGCGCGCGCGTGCAGCGGCCGCGACGAGTTGATCTGCTTCGGCGTGAGGCCGAGCAGCATCCCCGCCTCGCCGGGATGCGGCGTGAGGACGGTCGGCGCCCTGCGCGCCTGCAGCGCCTCGACGTGCCCCTCGAACGCGACGAGGCCGTCCGCGTCGAGCACGAGCGGCCCGGGCGCGGCGAGGGCGAAGGCGCGCAGCGCGGCGCGCGTCTCGGCGTCGCGCCCGCAGCCCGGGCCGAGCACGAGCGCGCTCCGCTCGCGCGCGAGCGCGCTGAGCGCCTGCTCGGCGTCGCGCGCGAACGTGCCGTGCTTCGACTCGGCCAGCGGCGCCGTCATCGCCTCGAGGCTCGCGCGCTGCAAGATCGCGCTCTGCGAGCGTGGGCACGCGACCGTCACGAGCCCTGCTCCGCCGCGCGCCGCGCCGCGCGCTGCGAGAGCGGCCGCGCCGGCCTTGCCGGTGGAGCCGCCCGCGATCAGCACGTGTCCGAACGTGCCCTTGTGCCCCCCGCGCGGTCGCTTCGGCAGCGCGCGCGACGCGGCGACGCGCGTCCAGCCTTCCGCGCGCGGCGCGACGCCGGGCGCCGCATCCACGATGCCGATGCGGGCCACCACGATCTCGCCCGCGAGAGACCGCGCCGGCTCCTGCGTGAGCCCGAGCTTCGGGAGACCGAGACACACCGTGACGTCCGCCTCGACCGCTGCCCCTAACACCTGGCCGCCATCCGCCTCGACGCCCGAAGGCACGTCGACCGCGAGCACTTTGCACTGCGGCCGGCTCGCGTTGATGCGCCGGATCGCGCGGGCGGCGGCGCCTGCGACCTCGCGTGCGAGGCCGGTGCCGAAGATCGCGTCGACCAGCACGCTGCCGCGCGGCGGCGCTGCGCTCGGCTTCACGAGCGGGACGCCCGCGCGCTCGGCACGCGCGAAGTTCGCCGCAGCCTCGGGCGTGAAGCGCGCGCCGTCCCCCACTTGCGCGATCCGGACTGCCACGCCGCGCAGATGCAGCAGCCGCGCGACGACGAAGCCGTCGCCGCCATTGTTCCCCGCGCCGCAGTAACACCAGACCTCGCCGCCACGGCCGAGCAGCCGCAGCGCCTGCGCCGCGATCGCCTGGCCCGCGCTCTCCATCAGCACTTCGCCGGGCACGCCGAGCACGTCGATCGTGTGGCGATCGAGCGCGCGCATCTCGGCGGCGGTCGCGAGGGGCCAGCGGTAGGTGAGCATGCGAGACCCGTAGCGGAGTGAACGGCCGGAAGCGCGAAGTTCCGCAGCTGCGCGGGCCTCTGGGCAGCGCCCGCCCGCTTGCGGCGCTGCGGGCTTCAGCCGGTCGCGGCGGCGAGCGCCCGCTTCAGGGCGTCGGCGAGCTCGTTCGCGAGCGCGCTGACGTGCGCCTCGTTCTCGCCCTCGACCATCACGCGCGCTTTCGCCTCGGTGCCGGAGTAGCGGATCAGCACGCGCCCACGGTCGCCAAGCGCCTGCTCGACCTGGCGCAGCTGGCGCGTGAACTCGGGCAGCGAATCGAGCGGTCGCTTCTGCGCCACCGCCACGTTGACGAGCACTTGCGGGAAGCGCTCGATGCCACTGGCAAGCTCCGAGAGCGGGCGATTCTTGCGCTTCATGATCGCGAGCACCTGCAGCGCGGTGAGCAGCCCGTCGCCGGTGCGGTTGTGGTCGAGGAAGATCACGTGGCCGGACTGTTCGCCGCCGAGGTTGTACCCGTGGCGGCGCATCTCCTCGACCACGTAGCGGTCGCCGACCTGCGTGCGCACGAGATCGACGCCGATCTCGGCCAGCGCGCGCTCGAGGCCGAGGTTGCTCATCACGGTCGCGACCACCGCGCGGCCCGCGAGGCCGCCGCGCTCGGCGAGGTCGCGCGCGCACAGCGCGAGCATCGCGTCGCCGTCGACCACGCGGCCCTTCTCGCACACGAGCACGACGCGGTCAGCGTCGCCGTCGACCGCGATGCCGATGTCGGCGCGCAGCTCGCGCACTTTCTCGATCAGCTTCTCGGGATGCTGCGAGCCCACACCGTCGTTGATGTTGCGCCCGTTCGGCTCCACGCCGATCGTGAACAGCTCCGCTCCCAACTCCTCGAGCACGGTCGGGCCGACGCGGTAGGCCGCGCCGTTCGCGCAGTCGAGCACGACGCGCAGCCCGTCGAGGCGCAGCTCGAGCGGAAACGTCTTCTTCAGCATCACGACGTAGCGGCCCTGCGCGTCCTCGATGCGGCGCGCCTGGCCGATGCGATCGGGCGCCGCGCGCAGCCGCGCGAGATCGCCGCTCGTGATCAAGCGCTCGATCTGATCCTCGACCTCGTCGGGCAGCTTGAAGCCGTCGTGCGCGAAGAACTTGATCCCGTTGTCGTGAAACGGATTGTGCGAGGCCGAGATCATCACGCCCGCGTCGCAGCGCATGTCCGCCGTGAGGAACGCCATCGCCGGCGTCGGGATCGGGCCGACCTGAATCACGTTCACGCCCATCGAGCAAATGCCCGCGGCGAGGGCGTCCTCGAACATGTAGCCCGAGAGGCGCGTGTCCTTGCCGATCACGATGCGGTGCTTGCCGCTGCCGCCCCGGAAGACGTGCGCGACGGCCTGCCCGAGCTGCAGTGCCAACTCGGCGGTCATCGGGTGCACGTTCGCAGTCCCGCGCACGCCGTCCGTGCCGAACAGTCGCTCGCTCATCGATTCCTTCTCCGGGTCGCGGGCGGCTCGGGCTCGTGCGGCGGAGCCGGCAGAATCTCGACGCGCACTTTCAGCTCCTGCTTGGGCTCGATCCATGCGTTCTGACCGAGCGCCGCTGCGCTGACGGCTCGCTCGAACGACGCGGTCGCTCCCGACACGTCGATCATTTCGGTCAGCACCTCGCCCAACCGGAGCACTTCGGACTCTGCGCCGGTCACCAGCACGCGCCGCGGCGTTACCGCGACCTCGCCCAACACGAAGCCATCGGCGGGCTTGCCGGCCACGTTCGCCCGCACCGTCATGCGCCGCGAGATGCGCGGCTCGAGCGTGAACTCGAGCTGCGTCGGCGAGCGGCTCACGATCTGCGCGCCGCGGCCGACGTCGAATTGCGTGAGGTCGACTTCCTTCGCGATCACGCCGGCCTTCGCTTCGCTCAGATTGACCGAGTACTCGAGATCCGGCGGCACGTTGCGCAGCGCCACGCGACTGCCGCGCACGCGGATGTCGACGGCGTCCGAGGACCGCGCCGTGAGGATCAAGTCGTCGGGAATCTGTGCAGCCACGACGGGGATGTCGAAGCCGCGCTCTTGCGTGGCCGTGCTCTGCGAGAAGCCCCACAACAACATGGCCATGAACAGCGCGAGCGCGGCGAGGCGAACGTCGATGAGGCGCGTCACGGGCGCGCCGTCCGCGTTTCGGACTCGCCCTCGGCGTCGTCCGGCTTCTCTTCGCGCTCCTCGGGTCCGCGCGCGAAGGCGTCCCACAGCGCGACGCGCAGGCGCGCTGGATCGATCTGCGTGACGAGCTCGCCGCCTTGCGCGAGCGAGATCGCGGAAGTCTCCTCGCTCACCACCACCGCAATCGCGTCGCTCTCTTCGGTGATGCCGAGCGCCGCGCGGTGTCGCGTGCCGACGCCTTCCGGCAGCTCGGTGCGAAGCGTGAGCGGAAGAATGCAGCTCGCGTGCGAGATGCGGCCGTGCGAGATCACGACCGCGCCGTCGTGCAGGGGCGAGGTGGGGAGAAAGAGCGAGACGACGAGGTCCTTCGAGACCGCGGCGTCGAGCGGGCTACCGCCTTCCATCAAGTCTTCGAGGCGGGTCTCGCGCTCGAACACGACCAGCCCGCCGATGCGCCGCCGCACGAGCTCGGCGCACGCGCGCACCACCTCCTCGACCACCCGCGACTCCTCGCGCTCCGCGAAGCGCGGCGAGAGCCCGCGCCCGACCCGCGCGAGCGCGCGGCGGATGTCGTTCTGGAACAGGATCACGACGATCAGCACCGCGGCGCCGACGAAGTTGTCGAGCAGCCACGTCACCGTGTTCAGCTCGGCGGCGTCGGCGAGCACGCGCACGCCCATCAAGAGGCCGAGGCCCGCGAGCACCTGCATCGCGCGTGTGCCGCGGATGAGGATCAGCACCCAGTAGATGGCGAGCGCCACGAGCACGATGTCGAGCGTGTCGCGCACCGGCTCGTAGCTCGTCTCGAGGAAGGCGCGCAGCTCGGCGAGCTGCCCCATCACGAGATCGCGCAGCGCCTCGATCATCGTCGCGCCTCCCGCAGCGCGAGCGCGACCTGCGCGGCGATGCGTGCGCCGGCGACATCGTGCACGCGCACTGCGTCGGCGCCGGCGAACACCGCGACGGCGCACGCAGCGTGCGTCGAGAGATCGCGGCGGGCGGGAACCGGCTCGCTCGTCAGCTCGCCGAGGAACGCCTTGCGCGAGGGCCCGACGAGAATGGGGACGCCGAGCCGCGCGCGGAACCGCTCGACGTTCGCGAGCAACGCGAGGTTGTGCGCGGTGCGCTTGCCGAAGCCGATGCCGGGGTCCGCGACGATGCGCTCGCGCGCGATCCCCGCGGCCTCGGCGCGCGCGATCGCGGCGGCGAGCTCGTCTCCCACTTCGGCGACGACGTCCCCGAACGCGATGTCGCGCATCATCGTCGCGGGCTGCCCGCGCAGGTGCCCGAGGATCACGAGCGCGCCTCGCTGCGCCGCGACGCGCAGCAGCGCGGCGTCGGCGCCGCCGCTCACGTCGTTCACGATGCAGGCGCCCGCGTCGAGCGCAGCCTCTGCGACCTCTGCGCGCCGCGTGTCGATCGAGATCGGCGCGCCGAGCTCCTTCGCGAGCGCCTCGACCACGGGCCGCGTGCGCGCGATCTCTTCCACGGTTGTTACGGGCTGCGCGCCCGGCCGCGTCGACTCGCCACCCACGTCGAGGACGTGCGCGCCGGCCGCGAGCTGTGCGCGGGCCCCGGCGAGAGCGGCAGCGAGGTCCGCGAAGCGCCCGCCATCGGAGAACGAGTCGGGCGTGACGTTGAGCACGCCGAGAATCGTCACGCGGTCGCGATGGAACAGCTCGGTGGTGCGCCCGGTCGACGAGGGACGCTCGCGCTCGTGGCTCTCAGGTTTTGCGGACTTCGAGGCCACTGTTCGATCTCCGCTCGGCTTCGCCTCGCTGCGCGCCCTGCTATCCCGCGATCGGCTCCGGATCCGGAAGATCCCCGCCTCGCACCGGCGACGCCTCGCGCGTGCGCGCGGGCTTCGGCGGCTTCGCGGTCGCGACAGCGCCGCCCGTCGGCGGCGGCAAGGGCGGCAGCGACTCGCCCGCGATCAGCTTGGTGAGATCGCTCGTCTCGAGCGTCTCGCGCTCGAGCAGCGCCTCGGCGATGCGATCGAGCCGCTCGCGGTTCGAAGCGAGAATGTGCTTCGCCTCGTCGTAAAGCGTGGTGAGCAGGCGCTTCACCTCGTCGTCGATCAGCTCGGCGGTCTTCTCGCTGTAGTTCTTGCGCGTCATGTAGTCGCGCCCGAGGAAGACGTCGCCGCTCTCGTCGTCGAACGAGACGGGCCCGATCGCGTCGCTCATGCCGTAGGTGCAGATCATGTCGCGCGCGAGTCGCGTCGAGCGCTGAAGGTCGTTCGCGGCGCCGGTCGAGAAGTGCGAGAACACCAGCTCTTCCGCGGCGCGGCCGCCCATCGCGTACTTGATGATCGCGACCATCTGATCGCGCGTGTACGAGTGGCGGTCCTCTTCGGGCAGCGTCTGCGTGAGGCCGAGCGCCATTCCGCGCGGGATGATCGTGACCTTGTGCACCGGATCGCTGTGCTCGGTGAGCAGCGCGACGAGCGCGTGGCCGGCCTCGTGATACGCCGTCGTCCGCTTCTCCTCGTCGCTCATGATCATGCTGCGGCGCTCCGCGCCCATCAGCACTTTGTCCTTCGCCTTCTCAAAGTCGGCCATCGCGACGCGGTTCGCTTCGCGGCGCGCGGCGAGCAGCGCAGCCTCGTTCACGAGGTTCTGCAGGTCCGCGCCCACGAACCCGGGCGTACCGCGCGAGAGCACCTCGAGATCGACGTCGTCCGAGAGCGGGACCTTGCGCGTGTGAACGCGCAAGATCGCGAGCCGCCCGCGCAGGTCGGGCCGCGGCACGACCACGCGGCGGTCGAAGCGGCCCGGTCGCAACAAGGCGGGATCGAGCACGTCGGGGCGATTGGTCGCCGAGATCAGGATCACGCCCTCGTTCGACTCGAAGCCATCCATCTCGACGAGCAGCTGGTTCAGCGTCTGCTCGCGCTCGTCGTGCCCACCGCCGAGGCCCGCGCCGCGGTGCCGGCCCACGGCGTCGATCTCGTCGATGAAGATGATGCAGGGCGCGTGCTTCTTGCCCTGCATGAAGAGATCGCGCACGCGCGACGCGCCGACGCCCACGAACATCTCGACGAAGTCCGACCCCGAGATCGAGAAGAACGGCACGCCCGCTTCGCCCGCGACCGCGCGCGCGAGCAGCGTCTTGCCGGTGCCGGGCGGGCCCACGAGCAGCACTCCCTTCGGAATGCGCCCACCGAGCCGCGTGAACTTCTTCGGGTCGCGCAGGAACGCGATGATCTCTTCCAGCTCGACTTTCGACTCTTCGACGCCCGCCACGTCTTCGAACGTGATGCGCGTCTGGTTCTCGGTGAGCAGGCGCGCGCGCGACTTGCCGAAGCTCATCGCCTTGCCGCCGCCCGCCTGCATCTGCCGCGCCATGAACACCCAGAACCCGATGATCAGCAGCAGCGGCAGGCCCCACGCGAACAGCATCTGCTGCCACGCGGACGCCTCGGCCTTCGGCTTCATCTCGACGCGCAGGTTCGGGTCGCGCTCGCGCGCGGCCTCCACCTCGCTGAAGAAGCGCTCGCCCGCGGCCTCGCTGTAGTACGACTGGAATTTCTTCGCGTCCGAGTCCTTGCCCGTGACGTGGCCGTCCTCGATCACGAGCTCGGTCACCTGTCCGTGCCGCAGCGCCTCGACCAGCTGGCTGTAGGTCTTCTCTGCGGGAACCTCTTCGCGCTTGTTCACGACCGCGAACAAGAGGATCACGACCAGCAGAATGCCGACCCACAGCACCATGTTCTTGAAGATCTGTTGGTTCACCGCCGCTCCCTAAGCGTGGAGTGAGTGGCGCAGAGCGCCGGGCGCGTGTCGAAAAGCCGAAGAATTGAGCGAGACTAGCAGCGCGAGTCGCGGCTGCCTGAGCGCTCGAGCCAGCAGCGCTCGCGCTCGGCACGCAGGCACAGGCCGAGCGGCAGCGTGAGCCGCGCGCCCGGACGCGCTGCGCGTGCGAAAGAGAGCGAGCGCTCGATCTGTGCGCGCGAGACATCGCGCGCGCCGCCCAGCGCACGCAGCGCCTCGCGCACGAGCCGCCGCGCCAGCGCATCGGGCAACGCCCGCAGGCCCGCGCGCTCGATCGAGAGCGCGGTGTCGCCTCGCGCGATCAGGCGCTCTGCTTCGCGCGCAACTTGCTCGTCGATCCACTCCGACTCCTTCCGCTGCGCTTCGGCCATTTGGCCGACGGCCCTGAGCCATTCGGGATTCAGCTGCGCCGCCGTCTGCGAGAGCCCGCTGGTGCGCAGCCGCCCGCGCGCGTAGTGCGGATCACGATTGCTCCCGTCCTCGCGCCAGGAGAGACCCCACTCGCTCGCGGCGCGTTCGATCTGCGCACGCGAGACGCCGAGCAGCGGGCGCACGACGAGTCCGTCCGCACTGCGCTCGGGAATGCCGCCCATGCCCGCCGGGCTCGCGCCGCGGAAGAGGCGCATCAGCACGGTCTCGGCTTGGTCGTCGAGTGTGTGCGCCGTCGCGATGACGTCGCAGCGCAGCTCGCTCGCGATCTCGCGCAGCGCGGCGTGGCGCAGCTTGCGCGCGGCCTCCTGCAGCGTGGGCCGCGCGCGCGAGGCGACTCCTTCGCGCAGCGCACGCGGCGCGACCGACCTCGCCGCGAACGCGACGCCGAGGTGCTTCGCGAGATCCGCCGCGCAGGCCTCGTCCGCGTCCGACTCCGCGCCGCGCAGGCCGTGGTTCACGTGCCCCGCGGCGAGCGCGAGTCCGCGCTGCGCCGCGATCTCAGCCAGTGCGCGCAAGAGCGTGCACGAGTCGACGCCGCCCGAGATCGCGACGAGCACGCGCGCGCCCCGCAGCGCGAGCGCGTCGCAGGACGCTGCGAGCGCGTCGAGCACCTCGCTCGCCGCGGCCCGCGTGGCGCGCCTACTCGAGCGCACTCGCCTCGCCGAGCAGCACGCGCGTGCCGTCCTGCTTGTCCACCCACACCTCGCAGTGCACGCGCGTGCGGGTGCCCTCCGCAGTGCGCCCCGCCTCGCGCCCGTACGCGGTGAGCGTCTCGTCCACCCACACCACGTTGGTCAGCTTGAGCGACATCTTTCCGCCGCGCAGGAAGCCCTCGCCGAAGCGATCGAGCATGACCTGCGCGGCAAAGCACGTCGTCATCATTCCCTGCACGACGATGTTCGGGAAGCCGAGCTTCTTCGCCTGCTCGCGGTCGGTGTGATAGTTCGCGCCCGGCCCAGAGAACATCCAGCAGCGGCGCTGATCGATGCGCTTGGTCACGCTCGTCAGGTCGACGCCGGTCGCGGTGGGAAAGGCCGCGCGCGGCTCCTTCGCCTGCGCGGTCTTCTCGTCCACGACGAACGCGCCGCTCGCGGGCTTCTCTTGCTTCGGCGGCAGGAACGACTGGTGCGTGCGTCCGCGCACGTAGAGCTCGAGCGTGCTCGCGTCCAGCACGTCGGTCTCGTTCACGACGTAGTCGCGCCCGCGCTTCGCGTAGCGCTCGACGATGGTGCTGCGCGTGCGCACGCGCGCCCCAATAGGAATCGGCGCGAACAGCTCCCAGTCCTGCCGCCCGTGCAAATTTCCGAACAGGTTCTTCAGGTACCACTGGCCCACGTGCTTGTAACACTCGCTGTGGTGCAGCAGCGGCGGCGCCCACTTCGCGTAGAGCGGGCTGTGGTCGTCGAGGGCGTCCGCGTAAAGCGCGACGACCTCGGGCGTGATGTCGTAGCTGTTCGAGCCGCAGTGGCGGCCGACGAAGGCCGGCTCTCCGAGAAGGTTCATGCGTGGACCTCGCTGCGTGTGCGATCACGATAGACCGCGCGCCGCCGCGTTTGCGGGGGCGAAGGGCGCAAGGCGAGGCCGGGCCGCTTGACTTCGCGGTTCGGGTCCAGCAGAACGCGCGCGCCATGACGCAATCCGACAGCTCGCGCTCGCGCGCCCACAACTGCGCGCGCTGGATCGCGGAGCGCGCGCGCTCGCAGCCGCGGCAGCTCGCGGTTGCGGACCCGTGGCGGCGGCTCGACTACGCCGGGTTCGAGGAGCGCATCCAGCGCGCTGCAGGCGTGCTCGCGGCGGCAGGTGTCGCGCGCGGCGAGCGCGTGGCGCTGCTGCTCGGCAATCGCAGCGCCACGCTCGAGCTGGTGTTCGCGTGCGCCCGGCTCGGCGCAATCGCGGCGCCGCTGAACTCGCGCCTCGCGCCGCCCGAAGTCGCGCAGCTGCTCGGCGACTGCCGGCCGCGCGTGTTCGCGTACGAGGCGTCACTCGCAGCGGGCGCAAAGGCCGCGCTCGCCCAGAGCGGCATCGCCTGCGCGCTCGCGATGCCGGTCGGCGGCGACGACGACGCCTACGAGCACGCGCTCGCGAGCGCGGCGCCGCACGCGGAGATCGCGGAGGCCTCGCCCGAGGACGCGATGATCCTCATGTACACGTCGGGCACGACCGGCGTGCCGAAGGGCGCGCTCCTCCCGCAGCGCAAGACGCTCTTCAATTGCCTCAACGCCCAGCTCTTCTTCGAGCTCACGCGCCGCGACGTCGTGCTCGTCGCCGTCCCGCTCTTCCACTCCTTCGGCCTGAAGATCCTCTCGCTGCCCGCGCTCTACGCCGGCGCGAGCGTGATCCTGCAAGGCCACTTCGACGCGGCCGACACCTGGCGCAGCGTCGCGCGCGAGCGCGTCACGCTGATGGGCGGCGTGCCCACGATGTTCCGCGCGCTCGGCGAAGCCTTCGACCGCGACGAGCCCGACGTGTCCTCGCTGCGCTTCCTCTTCACCGCGGGCGCCGCGATCCCCGTCGAGCAGATCCACGCCTTCGAGCGCCGTGGCCTCGTGCTGAAGCAAGGCTTCGGGCAAACCGAGACCTCGATCCTGTGCTGCCTCGACGCGCAGGACGCCACGCGCAAAGCCGGCAGCGTGGGCCGCCCCGTGCTGCACGCCGAGCTGCGCATCGTGCGCAGCGAGACGCTCGCCCTCGCGCCGGACTCCTGGCGCGACTGCGCGCCGGGCGAGACCGGCGAGATCGTCGTGCGCGGCCCCATCACGATGCTCGGCTACTGGGAGCGCCCCGAGGCCAGCGCGGAGACCCTTCGCGCGGGCGGCTGGCTCGTGACCGGCGACCTCGGCGCCTTCGACGCCGAAGGCTTCGTCACGCTCACCGGCCGCTCGAAGGACATGTTCATCAGCGGCGGCGAGAACGTGTACCCGCGCCAAGTCGAAGCCACGTACGAAGCGCACTCCGACATCGTCGAGATCGCCGTGGTCGGCATCCCCGACGCGAAGTGGGGCGAAGTCGGCCGCGCCTACGTCGCGCTCCGCAGCGGCGCGAAGCTCGACGAGCAAGCCCTCATCATCTGGGGCCGCGAACGCCTCGCCACGTTCAAGGTGCCGCGCAGCTTCGTGCAGGTGAACGAGCTGCCCCGCACGGCCAGCGGCAAAGTGCAGAAGTTCAAGTTGTTAGGCGCGACCGAGGGCTGATCGACCGCGCCGAGCTGAGCGGCAACGCACCCCGCCCCCAAGCGCCACCGCAGATCGCGCTCAACTCGGTGGCGCTCTGCCTCCCGCAAGCGGCCCGAGCGGCGAAGCCGCTCAGGCCGCGCGCAGCCCGCCAAGCGGGCGGAGCTCGCAACGAACTGGTGGCGGTGCCCGGACTCGAACCGGGGACACGCGGCTTATGAAACCGCTGCTCTACCGACTGAGCTACACCGCCCCAAGAGAAACCTAATTCGTGCTCGGGCTCCCCGCCGTCGCAGTCGCGCCGCGCGCTTCGAGCGCCTCGATGCGCGACTTCAGCGCCGCAAGCTCTGCCTGAACGTCGACCGTGGGCGCGACCGGCAGTGCGGCGTTCGCCGCCGCTGCGCCGCCGCGAATGTGCGCGCCCATGCGCGTCACCACGTTGTCGAGCCGCGGGATCAGCTCGCTGAGAGCGCCCGCGTGCACGAAGACCGAGCGCGGCCCTGCGCTGCCGGCGGACTCGACGGGGATGCAGCGCAGGTCGAGGCTCGCGCCCTCGCCGAAGCGCGTGAAGGAGCCGTACACGACCCAGCTCGCGCCGGCGGCGCGGCCCGCGGTCCGCGCGGCGTCCGCGTCCGCGGTCGCGGCGCTCGCATCGTCGACGCGCAGCGCCGAGACGCCGGCTTGCTGGCTGAGCCGCGAGGTGAGCATTTCCGAAATGCCCGCGCGGAGATACGCCGATTCCTCGATGGAGTGGATCACCACCGGCAGCACCGCCACGCGGGCGACTTCCTGGGCGCTCGCGGCGAGCGCGAGCGCAGTCGCGGCGAGGGCGATCGAGAGGGCGCGCAGCAGTCTGCAGGTCATCGGCGTCGGATCTCCGCCGCGCCTTTCCTGAACGGCCGACGCGGAAGCTGGGCTCTTCTATCTGAGTGGAAACTCGCGGGCAAGGTGCCCGGCGCGATCAGGCGCGGCGGGCTCCGCAGGAATTCAGGCCTCTCCACCCAGCTGCCTCACCTTCACGCCCGCTTCCCGCAGGAGCCGCAGCGAGATGTCTCCCAGCGGGTACTCCGCGCTGAACACGACCTCGGCGATGCCGGCGTTGATGATCATCTTGGTGCACATCAGGCACGGGCAGAACGTCGAGTAGATCGTCGAGCCGCGCACCGAGACGCCGTGGTAGGCGCTCTGCGTGATCGCGTTCTCCTCCGCGTGCGAGCACAGGCACTCCCCGAGATCGGCGCCGGCGCGGCCGAACGCGTTGCAGCGCGGGCAACCGCCTTCGTTGCAGTTGGTGACGCCGCGCGGCGTGCCGTTGTAGCCGGTCGCGATGATGCGGCGGTCGACCGTGATCACGGCCGCGACCTTGCGCTTCACGCAGTTGCTGCGCGTCGCGACCACGCGGCCGATGTTCATGAAGTACGTGTCCCAGTCGGGGCGCTCGAAGCTCGCGTTCGCGCGTAGAAGCCGGCCGAGCTGCTCGTGCAGCTCGGCGAGGCTCCCGTCGTTGCGCAGCGTGTCGTCCGCGAGCTCGCGCACCGCGAGCAGCTGCTGCGCGCTCGGGTCGGCGCTGCCGAGCTCGCGGCCCTCGAGGCGTTGCAGCTCCGCGAGCGTGGCGGGGTCTCCGGCGCGCGCGCGCGCGCGCATGCGCTCGAAGCGGCGCTCCTCCTCCGCCTCCACCCAGATCAGCCGGAAGCGCTGGCCCGAGGCGCGCAGCGCGGCGACCTCGGCAGGGTGGCGGATCGAGTCGATCACGTAGTTGCGATCGGCGTGGAGCTGCGAGACAAGCCGCAGCGCGAGCGCCCCCAAGCCTTCGCGCGCGCGCAGCTCGCGGCCGAGCTCGATCATGCGCTCGCGCGTCTCGGTCTGGCCGCGCGCCTTCAGCTCGGCGCGTATCACGTCGGAGAGCGAGTGCGCGTAGAACGAGCGCTCGGTGAGGTACGCCACCACCTCGCCCTTGCCGGACGCATTCAGGCCCGAGACCCCGAGAATCATGCGCGCCCCCCAACTCGCGGCGATTGGAACGCGCGCCCGCAGCCGCGTCAACGACCGCGAGTTGCGTTTCGCGTAACCCGAACCGCCGCGCTGCGTTCTAGACTTGCGCCATGGGAACGCGCGCAGTCGCCCTGCAATTCTTCCTGCTCAGCGCGTTCGCGCACGCGGAGGAAGCTCCGCCCGCGCCCACTCCGGCCGCGACGGAAGCTCCCGCGCCGGCCCCTGCACCACCGCCGGCGCCGCCCGCGCCGATCGGCATCGCCGACTTCGCCGGTCACCCGCGAGCGACGCTGCCCGCGCTGTCTCCCGACGGAAAGCAGATGGCGATCGTCTACCGCGACGACGACACCCGGGCGGTCGCGGTGCGCGCGGTGTCCGGGGACGACGCTTCGACGCGCGTGATCGGCGCCCTGCGCTTCCGGCCGGTGTGGCTGCGCTGGACCAAGGGCGACCGCGTGCTGGTCTCGATCGAGCGCTTCCAGCCGCGCACGTTGCTGAAGGTCCCCGAGCGCGATCCCGAGCCGCCGACCCCGATCTTCAACCGCCGCGGCCAGATCGTCGGGTATCACATCCCGCCGCAGCCGCCGCCGAAGGAGATTCCCGCCGGCCGCGTCACGCACGTGTACAGCTTCGACAGCACGCGCGAGCGACGCCGGCACCTCGGGCGCGATTGGGATCTTCCCGCGCGCATTCAGGACGATGTCATTCACTGGCTCGACGCCGATCCCAGGCGCGTGCTGGTCTCGATCGATGAGTCCGAGCGGTTCGTCTCGCGGCGCATCGAGGCGCCCACGGTGCAGTCGATGACCGTCAACACGGGACGCCTCCGCACCCTCGTGCCCCCCAACCGAAAGGTGCAGCGCTGGTTCGCGAACCACGCCGGCGAAGTGCAGCTCGGCGAGAGCGACACGGACAAGGGCGGCACCGTGTTGTTCCGCCGCGAAGGGCGCCGGGTCAAGGAGATCTCCACGTTCATCCCGCCGCTCGAAGCGACCGCACGCTTCGCGGCGTACTCCTATGACCCCGACCTGATCTACGCGTGGGCGCCGATCGAAGGCCGCCAAGCCCTCGTGCTGCTGCGCCTCTCGGACTCGATCGCGGAGGAGGTGTTCGCGCATCCGAAGTTCGACGTGACGGGGCCGCTCGTGTTCGACGAGGCGCAGCAGAAGCTCGTGGCGGTGGGCTACGTGGACGACACGCCGCAGCTCCACGCGCTCGGCGAGAAGCTCGCCTCCGAGCTGGAGAAGATGAAGCGCGCGCTGCCGGGGCTCACGCTCGAGTACGTGTCCGAGAGCGCGGACCGCAGCCTCGCGCTCGTGCGCGCGTCGAGCGACGTGCGGCCGCCGGCCTACTACCTGTTCGATCGCGCGAAAAAGGAGATGCGCCTCGAGCTGTCCGAGCGGGGGCGGCTCGAGGAAGAGAAGTTCGCGCCGATGGAGCCCACCCGATACTTCGCGCGGGACGGGCACGAGATCCCGGCTTATCTCACGCGCCCGCTCGACGCGAGCAAGCCCGCGCCCGCGATCGTGATCGTGCACGACGGTCCCGATCAGCGCGTTCACCAGCGCTTCGATCCGCTCGTGCAGTGGCTCGCGCGCAGCGGCTTCGCCGTGCTCGAGCCCAACTACCGCGGCTCCTCCGGCTACGGCGTCGACCACCGCTCCGCCGGCCTCGGCGAGTGGGGCGCCGCGATGCAGGACGATCTCGAGGACGGCGCGAAGTGGCTCGTCGCGGAAGGCATCGCGGATGCCGCGCGCATCGGCATCTACGGCCGCGGCTATGGCGGCTACGCCGCGCTGATGGGGATTTCGCGCGGCAACGCCACGTTCCGCGCTGCCGCGAGCCACGGCGGTCCGACCGATCTCGTGGAGCTGCTCGAAGAGGACGATCGCGAGCGCGTCGAGCCCGACTGGTCGCGCTGCATCATGGGCGCGCGGCGCATCAAAGAGGAGCAGCTGCGCGCGCTCTCGCCGATCACGTACGCCGCGTCCGTCACGGCGCCAGTCCTGCTGCTCCACTCGGAGCACGACGAGCGCGTCACCCTCGACCACTCGGAGCGCTACGCCGAGGTCGCACGCAAGGCGGGGCGCAGCGTCGAGCTCGTCGAGTTCGAGGGCGAAGTGCACGAGCTCGCGAACGAGAAGAACCGCGTGCGGTGGTTCGAGAAGCTGACCGCGTTCTTCCAGACTGCGCTCGCGCCCGCGGCGCCAACGCCTGCAGCGGCGCCCGCCGCGGTCGCACAGGAGACCCAGCCGTGACCGACCCCGTTCTGCTCGCCGTCGAAGATGGCGTCGCGACGATCACGCTGAATCGCCCCGAAGCGATGAACGCGTGGAACCCGGCGATGGCCGCTGGGCTCGATGCCGCGCTGCGCGCATGCGACGCGAACGACGACGTGCGCGCCGTCGTGATCACCGGCGCCGGGCGCGCGTTCTGCGCGGGCGCCGATCTCTCGGGCGGCGGCGACACGTTCAAGCCGCGCGAGGGCGGCGTGATCTCGGGCGCGCCGGCACGCACCGCGATCTGGCCGTTCCAAGTGCGCAAGCCCGTCGTGTGCGCGATCAACGGGCACGCGATCGGCGTCGGCATCACGCTGCCCCTCACGTGCGACATCCGCTACGTGGCGGAGGACGCGAAGCTGCAGTTCGCCTTCGTGCGCCGCGGCGTGCTGCCCGAGCTGGCCTCGCACACGCTGCTGCCGCGCGTGATCGGCTTCTCGCGCGCGGCCGACTTGTTGTTGACCGGCCGCCAGTTCTCGGGCCGCGAGGCCGCCGAGCTCGGCCTCGCATCGCGCGCCCTGCCCGCCGGCGAGGTGCTCGCCGCCGCGCGCGAGAAGGCGCGCGAGTTTGCGCTCGCAGCGCCGCTCGCCGTCGCGCTCAGCAAGAAGCTGCTGTGGCAGGGCATGGCGCTCGACGCGCCCGCGATGATGCGCGCGGAAGGTCCGCCCTTCGCACAGCTCGGCGGTCACGCGGACACGCGCGAAGGCATCGCGCACTTCCTGGAGCGGCGCGCGCCGAAGTGGAGCGGGTTAGTGAGTAAGGAGTTGCCCGAGGCGTAGTGGCTTCGCTGGGGCAACGAGCTCGCGCGGCTCTCCTTGTTTACTTCGCAAACCGCGTCGAAGACTCCGCGGTTTGCTGCGCGCTTCGCTTGCGGCCTCGGCCGACATGCTTGGCGGGTGGCTTCGACTGCGAGGATGTTCTGGCGCTTGGGCGGCGCGTCAGGCAGGGAGCGTCAGCGCGCGCAGAGTCGCCTTGCTTGGAGGTGTCGTGATTCGTCGCGCGGGTTGGAGTGAGCGATGCGCGTGTTCGTGACCGGGGCGGCGGGGTTCGTTGGGAGGCGGCTGGTGGCGGCGCTCGGGGCGCGCGGCGATGAGGTCGTCGCGAGCGATCGCGAGCTCGATGTAACGGATGCGGCGCGCGTTCGCGATGCGGTCGGCGCGGCGCGGCCGGATGCGATCGTGCACCTCGCGGCGATCTCGCACGTGCCCGAGGCGGAGTCGGCGCCGGAGCGGGCGTTTCGCGTGAACGTGCTGGGAACGCGCTCCGTGCTGGAGGCGGTGCGGCGCGAGGCGCCGGGGGCGCGCGTGGTGCTCGTGACGAGTGCCGCCGTGTACGGGAGTGCGGGGGTCGATGCGGCGGGCTTCGATGAGCGTGCGCCGCTGCGGCCGCAGTCGGCGTACGCGCGCACGAAGGCGGCGGCGGATTTGTTAGGGGCGGCGCACGCGGAGCGCGGCCTCGCGGTGGTGCGCGCGCGGCCGTTCAACCACACGGGCGCGGGGCGGCCCGCGGCGTTCGTCGAGGCGCGCCTCGCACGTGATGTCGCGGAGATCGCGACGGCCCGGCGTGCGCCGCGCCTCGAGGTTCCGAACGCGGCATCGCGCCGCGACTTCCTGCACGTCGACGACGTGATCGCGGCGTATCTCGCGCTGCTGGACTCTCGCCCGCCGGCGGGCGCTTACAACGTCGCGAGCGGAGAAGCGCTCACGATCGGGGCGCTCGCGCGAAGGCTCTGCGCGCTGGCCGGTGTCGCCCCCGCGATCGTCGAGACGCCGGACCCGATGCGCGCGCCCGATGCGACGATCGGCGATGCGCAGAAGCTCCGCGCGGCGACGGGCTGGCGCCCGCAGCGCTCGCTCGACGACACGCTGCGCGAGCTGCTCCGCGACTGGCGCGAGCGGATCGCCTAGGCCGAGCGCTCGGCCGTGAAGCCGAGCCACGCGTCGCCCGTCGCGTCCGTTTCGCTTCGCTCCGCGAGCACGCGAAACCCCACGGCGGCGAGCGCCGCGCGCATCACGTCGCGCTCGCTCGCGAGCAGGCCCGCGAGCACGAGCCACGCGCCCGGCTTCGCGAGGCGCGCGAAGTCGGCGAGCAGCGGCGCCAGCTCGCTGCGGATCAGATTCGCGACGATCCCGTCGTAGCGGTCCGCGAGCGCGGCGGTCGAGCCCGTGAGCCAGCGCGCGCGCTCCGCGAAGCCGTTCTCGCGCGCGGCGACTGCGGCGGCCTCGGTGGCGAGCGGGTCGAGATCGCAGCCGTCGGCGTGCGCTGCGCCGAGCGCGAGCGCTGCCAGGGCGAGCACGCCACTGCCGCAGCCCACGTCGAGCACACGCGCGCCGCGCACCCTCTCGCTCGGGAGCGCGTCGAGGCCCGCGAGTGCCAGGCGCGTCGTGGCGTGGCCGCCCGTACCGAAGGCTTGGCCGGGCTCGATCACGAGCTGAATGCCGGCGAAGTCCGCGGGCGCATCCGCGAACGGGGGCCGCACGAGCAGCCGCGGCGAGATCACGACCGCCGCGAGGCCGCGCTTCCACTCCTGGGACCACTCGACGACGCGCTCTGCCTGCGGCTCGCCAACGGCGAGGCCCGCGCGCGCGAGCCGCGCGAGCGCATGCTCGACTCCCGCGATGTGGGCGCGCGGGACGAACAGCTCGAGCGCGCCCTCGTGCTCGATCGCACCAGCAGCACCCGCCTCGTACGCCTCGGCCGCTGCGCGCTCCAGCAATTCCGCGTCCGCGCTCGCGATGCGGATGCGCGCGCTTTCGCTCGCCGCCGTGCCGCCGTGCTCGCCGTCTTGCGCAGTCGTCATGGCGGAGTTGCCGGTGCGCTGCGCGCGCGCGTCGTCTCCAGTGCCCTCCGCCATCTGCCGACACTAGCCGGGCACGCGTCTTCGCTCGGCTGGCTGGGTTGCGCTTCGCTCGCCGCGCCAGGCGAGCGAACCCGCGCGCCGGGTGGGTCCACCGGGATTCCCCGATCCACAGACGGAGGCGTCTTGTCCGCGCTGGAGCTGCTCGATCCCAAGGACGCCGCCGCGCTCGGCGCCAAGCTGCGCGCGAACGTCGAACGCGCGGTGCGCGGCAAACCCGAAGTCGTTTCACGCGCGGCCGTGGCGCTCGTCGCGGGGGGCCACCTGCTGTTCGAGGACGTGCCCGGGGTGGGCAAGACGACGCTCGCCGCAGCGCTCGCGCGCAGCCTCGACGCGAGCTTCCGCCGCATCCAGTTCACGAGCGATCTCCTGCCGAGCGACATGACGGGCGCCTCCGTGCCAGAGCTCGCGAACGGCAGTAGGACCGGCGCCCTCGCCTTTCAGCCCGGACCGCTGTTCGCGCACGTCGTGCTCGCGGACGAGATCAATCGCGCCAGCCCGAAGACGCAGTCGGCGCTGCTCGAAGCGATGAGCGAGGCGCGCGTCAGCGTCGACGGCGTCACCCACGCGCTGCCGAATCCGTTCTTCGTCGTCGCCACGCAGAATCCGCTCGAGCACTACGGCACGAACCCGCTGCCGGAGTCACAGCTCGATCGCTTCATGATGCGCCTCGAGGTCGGCTACCCGAGCGCCGCCGACGAGGCTGCGGTCCTGCGCGACGACCCCTCGGCCAACGAGCTGCCGCGCCTCGCGCCGGTGCTGACGACCGCGCAGCTCCTCGCGCTGCGCGAGGCCGCACTGCGCGTGAAGATCTCGGACGCGCTGATCGCGTACCTGCTCTCGCTCGTGCACGAGACGCGCGAGCACGAGGCGATCGCGCTCGGCGCCTCGACGCGCGCCGCGCTCGCGCTGCGCCGCGCGGTGCAGGCGCAGGCGCTGCTCGACGCGCGCGACTTCGCGATTCCCGAGGACGTGCAGGCGCTCGCGGTCGACGTGCTCGCGCATCGCGTTCAGCTCGCCGCGCGCGCGGGCTCGGCCGGCGCCGCCGCCGAAGCGCGCTGGATCCTGCGCGAGATCGTGGAGCGCGCACCGGTTCCGCTGTGACCCGCTCCGACAAGACGCGATTGCCGCGAGCGGTCGCACGGCGCTCCCCCGCAAGCGCCCGGGTGCCGGCTTCGCCGACGCGGGCCGAGCGCCGCGCGGCGAAGGCGCGCGGCCTTCGCAGGGGCCTGCCGCGCACGCTGCGGCCGACGCGCGCGGGCTGGGTGTTCTTCGCGTTCACGTTCGGAGTGGGACTCGCCGCGCTGAACACGGGCAACAACCTGCTCTACATGATCCACACGCTGCTGCTCTCGTTCCTCGTGCTCTCGGGCGTCTTCTCCGAGTCCGCGCTGCGCGGAATTCGCGTGCGCCGAATTCTCCCGGCGGAGCTCGTGGCGGAGCGGCCCGGTCAAGTCGCGCTCGAGATCACGAACGGCCAAACCCGCATTCTCTCGTTCGCGATCGTCGTCGAGGACTGCGTGCGCATCGCCGGCGACGAACGCGTCGTCACGGGCCGCGCCTTCGCGCTGCGCGTCGGCCCCGGTGAGCGCGAGCAGCGCAGCTACACGTTCCTGCCTGCGACGCGCGGCCTGCTCGAGTTCACGGGCGTGCGCGTCGCGACGCGTTTCCCGTTCGGGCTGTTCTCGAAGGCGATGTGGCTCGACCTCACGGGCGAGATCGTCGTGTTTCCCGCGCTCGATCCGGTCGACGTGCGCGGCGTGCGCGGCGGACAGCCGCGCGAGGCGGAGCGCGCGGGCGCGCGCGGTGGCGCCTCGGCCGAAGCGTCGGGGCTGCGCGAGTACGCCCGCGGCGATTCGCTGCGGCGCGTGCACTGGCGCGCCTCGCTGAGGCGCGACGAGCTGCTCGTGCGCGAGCCGGAGCAGGAGCAGCAGCACGAGGTCACGCTGCGCCTCGCGACACGCGGCGCGAAGCCCGGTGACGCTTTCGAGCGCGAGGTTCGGCGCGTCGCCTCCGAGGTCGCAGTGCATCTCGCGGACGGCCGGCGCGTCTCGCTGCGAACGGACGACACCGCGTTCCTCGCGGGAAGCGGCGCCCGTCAGCGTGCGCTGCTGCTCGGCTATCTCGCGACCGCCGCGCCGGAAGCGGAGCCCGCGCCGTGAGCCGCCGCGAGTTCCGCGTTCCCGTCGCGCTGCCGCGTCCGCCCGCGGCGACCGCGATGGTCGCGCTCGCCACGGCCACGCTGGCAATCTCCGGCCAGATCGCGTCGTGGGCCCTCGGCGGCTCCGCGCTCGTGCTCGCCTACATCGCCCTGCGCGGCGATCCGCCTGCGCGCTGGCGGCTGAACCCGTGGCTTCTCAATGCGGGGCTGATCGCGTGCGTCAGCGCCGGCGTCGCGCTCTGGGGGACCGGCGCGCTCCCGATCGTCGCGCTCGCGCACTTCGCGGTGCTCGCTCAAGCGCTGCAGCTGCTCGACGCGCGCCCGCGCCCGAGCGAGTTCCTGCTCGTCGCACTCGCGGTGTTTCAGGTGACGATCGGCGCGAACCTCACCGACAGCGCGTGGTACCCGCTGCTGCTCGTGGCGTTCACCGTGTGCTGCGTGTGGACGCTCGTGGTGCACACGCTGCGCGCGGAGGCGATCGAGTCCGGCGAGCTCGCAGCGGCGCAGCGCATCTTCACCGTCGGTCTCTGGCGTACGACCCTGATCGCAAGCCTCGGCTCGGTCGCGTTCTCCGCGCTCCTGTTCCCGCTTCTCCCGCGCATTCGCTCCGGCGCGATCTTCCACAGCGCGTTCGGTGGCGGTGAGGCGTCCGCGGGCTTCTCCGATCGCATCGAGCTCGGCCACGCCGGAAAGATCGACGAGGACCGCAGCGTCGCGCTGCGCGTCGAGACGCTCGAGGGCGCGCGGCTCGCTCCCGAGGAGCGCTATTGGCGCGGGCTCGCGTTCGACACGTTCGACGGGCGGGGCTGGAGCGTGGCCGATCCCGTGCCGAAGCCAGTGCTCGGCGACGCCGACTTCGGCATCGATCTCGGAGGCCCGCGGCGCGGCGCGCGCGTCGTGCAGCGCATCGCGCGCGAGCAGGTCACGCCGGGCGTTCTGTTCACCGCGGGCCGACCCACGCTGCTGCGCGGCGCGACCGGCCGGCTCACGCGCGACTCCAACGGCTCGCTGATCGCGCCGGCCACGACCGCAAGACGCGTGATCTACGAAGTCGTGACGCGGCCGGAGGCGCCCGATCTCGCGGGGGATCGCGCCGCCGCGCCTGCCGACGCCGCGGCGAAGTACGTGCAGCTGCCCGCGCTCGATCCGCGCATCGGCGCGCTCGCCCGCGAAATCACCGCCGGCGCGCAGAGCGACGCCGAGCGCGTGGCGCTGCTCGCGCGCTGGCTCCAGCAGCGCGGCGTCTACACGACCTCGCCCCCGCCGATCCGCGAGGGCGTGAGCCCCGTCGAGCAGTTCCTGCTCGAGCGCACCGAGGGCCACTGCGAGTACTTCGCCAGCGCGCACGCCGTGTTGTTACGGAGCCTCGGCATTCCCGCGCGCATCGTGAACGGATACGCCGGCGGCCACGAGAATGCGCTCGGCGGGTTCGTCGAGGTGACCAACTCCGACGCGCACGCCTGGGTCGAGGTGTACTTCGAGCGCGCGGGCTGGGTGCCCGCGGATCCGACGCCCGCGGCACAGCGTCTCGCGAGCGCAGACGACGCCCGCCCCGGCTCGCTCGCCGATCTCGCCTCCGCGCTCGAGCTCTGGTGGTTCCGCAACGTCGTCGACTTCGACCGCGGGCATCAAGCGCGCGCGCTGCGCGCGCTGTGGATGCGCTGGAACGAGTGGCGCAGCGAGCACCGCAGCGATCCACGCGGCGCCGAGACGGTGCCGGCGGAGGGCTCGCGCGAGCCGAGCGGGCTCCCGTGGAAGTGGATCGCGGCCGGCGCGCTCGCGGCAGCGGCGATCTGGAAGCTGCGCGCGCGCTGGCCGGCGCAGCGCGCCGCGTCCCTGCCGCGCGACTACGCGCGCGCGCTCCGGTTGTTACGCCGCCGCGGCCTCACGCGCGGCGACGCGACGAGTGCGCGAGCCTTCGCCGGCGAAGTCGCGGCGCGCATCCCGCGCGAAGGCGCCGACGCGTTCGCGGCGATCACCGAGGCGTACCTCGCGGAGCGCTTCGGCGGCGCGCGCGCCGCGAGCACGGACCAGGCGCTGACGCGGCTGCGCGAGAGCCTGCTCGCGAAGCGGAGCGCTTAGGCCGCCGCTAGCGCACGCCCATCACGGGGTGCAGCTGCGGCATCACGCGCACCTCGCGCAGCAACTCCTCCGCGCGGCGGCCGAGCGCGAGCATGCGCGCGCTCGCAACACCATCCTTCACCGCGCCGGTCGGCGTGACGGGTTGCAGCACGACGCACGCTGCAGGGTGCGTGCGCGCGATGCGCGCGAGCGCCTCCTCGATCTCGGCGTCCTCGCTCGCGCGGGTGATCACGAGCTTCACCACGACGTGCGGCGCTCGCTTCGCGACGGCGAGGAAGCGCTCGTGCGCGTCGTGGAACTGTTCGCGCGGGGCAGTCGTGGGCGCGCCCTCGCGGCGCACGTCGCTCGCGAGCTTCCAGTCCATCGAGACGACGTCGATCCACGCGAGCGCTCGCTCGAGCGAGTCCGCGTGCAGCCCGTGCGTCTCGAGCAGAATCTGCGGCCCGCGCCCGTGCAGCGCTCGCGCGACCTCGGCGATCGCCTCCGGTTGCAGCAGCGGCTCGCCGCCGGTGAGGCTCACCTGCCGATGTCGTGCCGCCCCTAATGACTCCGCCGCTGCGACGATCTGCGCGACCGGCAACGGATTCGCGCGCACCGCGAACTCTCCGCCGCCGCGCGCCGTCTCGATGCGCGCCTGCGCCGCGGGCCGCCACGTGTGCGGCGTGTCGCACCAGCTGCAGCGCAGGTCGCAGCCACCGAAGCGGATGAACAGCGTCGAGAGCCCCGCGAACGGGCCTTCGCCCTGAATCGAGGAGAACATCTCGACGAGGTTCGCGGTGCCGCTCATACCGCCCGCGCCAACCTGAGGCGCAACGTGATGGAGGAGTCTGACGCTCGCATGACACTTCGCCCCGCTCGGAGAGGCGCGGAGTCGGCTTCAGCCTTCCAGAATGGAGCGCCCCATCCCGATTTCGGCGATCAGCGCTTCGAGCCGTGCGGGGTCGCTCGCGAGGTTCTTCACGTGGAAGCGCGCGACGTGATCGTCGTCGGGGAGCGCCTCGACCCACGAGAACTTCTCGGCGAGGTGCGCAGCCATGCCGGCGACATCGACGGGCCGGCGCCCGGCGCTGTCCTCGGCAGTCAGCACGAACGTCGACTCGCCTTCGTGGCGGCCGAGGCCGAGCAGCGCGCCGAAGCGCTCGCGCGCGATGCGCAGGCTCATGTGCAGATCGAGCTCCGCGGGCACCTCGGCGATCACCATCGCGATGCCGGCGAAGTGCACCATCCGGAAGTCGCGCGCAGCGGCCCACTCCACCTCGCTCGGCGGCGCAGGCACGTCGCAGCGCTCGGCCTCGCGCGCGAGGTCCGATGGACGGCCCTCGATCAGCAGATTCAGCTCCGCGCGCCGCTCGCCCTTCTTCGCGGCGAGCTGACCGAGCCGCCACCACCAGAGGCGGCCCCAGCGCTGGAAGTCGTGCGCGGTGAAGCGGCCGGTCACGAGGTCGACGAGCTTGTCCGAGAAGCGGCTGCGGCGGCCGCAGTGCGGCAGCACGAGCGGCAGCACGGAGCCGCCGCCGGGGTGCACGAACGCGAAGTCGCCGAGCGAGCCCTTCAGCGCGCCCAAGTCTTCCGGCGGCCACTCGTGATGATCGAACCACACGAGCCGGCCCTGATAGAGACTCGCGGCTTGCAGCGCGTCGCGCGCCGGGCGCGCTGCGAACCCTAACAAGTAGATCGGCGTGTCCTCGCGCAGGTCGGTCGCGACGCCGCGGAAGAACGTCATCAGATCTTCCTGCGGATAGATCCAGATGCCCTCGAGCTGGCGCATCTCGCGCGCGAGCAGCACCGCCGCCGCGATCGACTCGCGATCGGCGTGCGCCACGATCGCGACGCGCCCGCGCGGAAGGCCGCGCTGCTCGGCCGGCGCCGCGGCGCCGGCGTCGTCCACCGGAGCAGCCGAGCCTTCGCCCGAAGCTGCGCGCTCACGCCGCCGCCGCTCGCGCTCGTGGCGAATGCGATCGAGCTCGGACTCGGGCTCTTCCTCTTCGTCCTCGTAGCGGGGAACGTCGACCGCGCTCAGCTCGGGCGCTTCCGCGAGCTCGGGCAGCTCGGCGTGATCGTCCTCGTCTTCCGAGGCCGCGACCCGCGCTGCGCCCGCGGGCTCCTCCTCGTCTTCGCCTTCGCTGCGCTCGCCGTCGCCGCCTCGGCGACTGCGGCCGCCGCGACCGCGCCGGCGCCGGCGTCGCCCGTCGCGGCCGTCTTCCGCGCCGTCGCCCGCGGGCGCCTCTTCTCCGCCAAAGCCCGCGTCGTCGTCGAGATCGAGCAGCGAGAGCGTCTCGAACCCGCCGCTGGCCGGCGCTTCTGCCGGAGCGGCAGCGACCGGCGCCGATTCCTCCGGTGCGCCGTCATCGCCCGCGAAGTCGTCGCCGTCGGAAGCCTCGAACGAGTCGCCCCCCTGCGCATCGCGCTCGTCGCCGAAGGGGCGGTCGCCGCGACCACGCCGCCGGCCGCGCCGCCGGCGCCGTCGCCCGCCGCGGCCTTCCTCGCCGTTCTCGTCGCGATCACCCTCGGGCGCAGGCGCGCCCGAAACGAACGGTGCCGCTCCGGCGGGAGCTGCGGCCGCAGCGGGCGCAGTCGCGAGCGGGGCTGCCGAAGGCACGTTCGCGGGAGGCGCGAACACCGGTGCAGGTGCGGGCTTCGCCGCAGCGGCGGGAGGCGCACTGGCCGCAATCGGCGTGAACGGCCCCTCGATCGCACTCGCGCGCACGAGCGTGAGCGCGCTGCCCACGAGGCGCGCGGCGTCCTCTGCCGCGGGCAGCAAGTTCAGCCCCGCGAGCAGCACGCGCGGCGATTCGAGCACGCGCACGGGCGGCGCCACATCGCGCGTGAGATGCGGGAGCACCGGCTCGAGCGCTGCGCTCGCCTGCATCACCGCGGCGACCTCGATCAAGCCCACGCGCTCGCGCGCCGCGAGCACCACGACGGCGCCGTCGTCGGCGACGCCGACGGCATCCACTGGCTCCGCAGCGCCGCCGAAGGGCCACAGCGCCGCGAAGCGCCGCGCCTCGCTCGCCGCGAACGCGCGCGAGAGCCGCGCGCGCATGCCGTCCTCACCGTCGCGCGCGTCGCGCTCGCCGAGCCGCTTGCGGACCTGACCTTCGAGGCGATCGAGCGCGTCCGCGAGCTGGCTTCCGCCGAGCGCGTGCCGCGATCGATCGGGCCAGCGGATCTCGAGGCTCGGCTCGCCCTCAGCGCGCAGCGCCGCGATCGCGGAGGCCGCGACGACCAGCTCGAGCTCGCCGTTCGCGCTGCGCAGTGCCCCGCCGTGCTTCGCCGCGAGGCCGCGCAGGCCCTCCGCCGCGCGCTCGAACGTGGCGCGCGCCTCCGCGCTCGCGAGGCCCGCCGCAAGGAGCTCCGCCGGCACGAACACCGGAGTCTCGTCCTCGGGCGCGTCGCCATCGGCCGCGACCGCAGCCTGGGCGATCGCGCGACCATCGGCCGCGCGCACCTGCGCGGCGAGGCGGCGCGCGGCGCCCGTCCAATCCGGCGACGCGGCGTAGAGCACGGCGCCCGCGTCGCATGCACCACGGCCCGCTGCGACGGCCACGGCAAGCGCCGCGTCGAGCCCGCTGCGCGGACTCACCGCCGCGAGCCAGGGCGTGCCGTTCGCGTCGCGCCCCGAGGCGAGCAGCGCGAAGGTGTCCGAGACCTGCTCGCACGAGACGCGGGCCACCGAGTCGCCAGGCAGGACGCCCGCGAGCTTGCGCAGCCACGCCTCGTCGATCGCGGAGGGTCGGTTCGAGTTGCTGCGACGGCGCCCGAAGCGCCCACGAAATCCAAACATGGCGTCATCCCGCGCGGCGCGGCGCGCCTGCGCTCAAAAGGGGGAGTGAGCGCGGGTAAGTACCTGCCGCAGCGAGAGGAAACAAGGCGCGGCGGCTCTAGTGCGGAAGTTCCACAGCGAAGGCCATTCGAATTGACGTCGCTGCCGAGCGTGCCTTGGCCGGGTCACGACTCGACGCGAACGAGGCGGCCGAAGATGCCGCGTGCGCCGATCCAACCGTTGATGCCGCCGCGGTTGTTCCCGATCTGGAAGCGCGCGCCCTGAATCGCCTTCACGAAGTGCAGGTACTCGGCGCTTCGCACGCGGCAGAGCACGATGTCCCCGACCGCGAGGTTGGCCGGGTCAACGGGCTCGACGAAGCAGAGCTGACCGGACTCGATGCGCGGCGACATCGAATTGCCGCGGGGGCGGAATTGCACGGGCTCGCCCGCCTGCAGCTTCGCGATGTGCGCACTTGCCCAGCCCACGACTACGCCGGCTTCGCGCTCGCTTCCGCCTCGCGCGCGAGCGCCTCGAACGCGGGGCGCAGCAGCCGCTCCGCGAGCGCGCGCGCGACCGGGTTGTCGGCAGGCTTCGCGCTTGCGAACTCGCGCGCGGCGGCGAGGCACGCACGCGCGGCGGGTTCATCGCCCGCGCGCCAGAACGAGAAGGCGCTCTCGCGGCAGCGGTGCGCGGCCGTCGCGCTGCCGTCCGCGTCGTAGAGGTCGGCGAGCGCTTCCTCGATCCGGCCGTCGAGGCGCTCCGCCTTCGTCGCACCCGAGAGCGCGAGGGGACTCGCGAGATCCGCGCGCACGCGCTCGATGATCGGCAACACTTTTTCGCGCAGCGGCGGCCACGGTCCGAGCTTGCTCTCTTCGACGAGCTTCACCGCCGCGCGCAGGTCCTCGGCGACCACGCTCGCGCCGAGCGCGGCCTCGGCGATCTCGCCGGGCAGCTGCGCGCCCTCTGGCGCCGCAGCGACGCGGCTTCGCCACTCCGCGAAGCCGCGCGGCAGCGGGCGATCCTTCGGCTGCCGCGCTGCCGCGCGCGCCACGACCGCGCGCACGCTGTCCGCGGCGAGCGCGTCCGCGCTGCCCTTGTTCTCGCGCGCGAGATCGTCGAGGAAGCGCCGTGCGTTGCCGCGCGTCGCCTGCAGCACGCGAAAGCCCTGGATCCCGTGCGCGTCGTCGAACACCACCTCGAACACGCGCGTCCCGCCCTGCGGATGCGGCTCGAGGAAGTACGCCATGCGGATGCCGCTCGCATCGATCGCCGAGAGGTACGCGCCCGTCACGTCCTCCTCGACTTTGGCGAGCTTCGCGACCGTCGGCGCGGGCGCGGCGGGCTTCGGCACCGCGTCGCCCGCAGAGCGCAGGCGATGCAGCCAACGCCGCAGCGCCTTCTTGCCCGGCTTCGAGAGCGCGCCCTCCTTCAGTCCAAACAGCGCGCTGCGCCCGGCCTCCTCGCTCAGCCACTCGTTCACGAGCTCGTCCGCGTCGTCGGGATGCTCGGACAAGAGCCAGCCGAGCAGCTTCTGCGCGGCAGCGGGCGAAGCGCCGGCGAGCACGCGCAGCGAGTCGCCGTTCGCGGGGCGGATCAGGTCTTCGTACTCGGGAAGCGCGCGCGCCGCGGCGTCGAGCGCGGAAGCCAGACTCATCTCGGGATCACCTCTCGGGTTCGCTTTCGGCGCGGACCCAGTCGAAGTACCGCGCGCTCCAGCCGCTCGGCGCGAGTGCGACGAGCTCGGGAAGCGCGTAGGGATGCAGAACCGCGAGGCGCTCCGCCAGAGCCTTCAGCCGCGCGCGGGTCGTCTTCACGACGAGCAGCTGCTCCGCGTCGCTGTGCAGCGCGCCCTGCCAGCGGTAGATCGAGGTCACGCCCGGCACGACGTTCACGCACGCCGCGAGCCGCTCCTCCACCAGCGCCCGCGCGATGCGCTGCGCGGTGTCGGCGTCGGGCGCGGTGACGAGGCAGAGGCGTACCGCTGCGGCTTCGCGCGCGCCGGGCTCGCGGCTGCGGCGAGGCGCGGCGCCGCGCCGTCGAGGCGTCACGCGGGGAACCGCCGCGCGGCAAGGCGGCGCCGACACATTTCGGCCGGGCCGAATCGTCTCACCCGTGAGACGTTTCGGCCCGGCCGAAATGTCTCACGCAACTCGCGGCCGAGCGCGTTCACGCCAGGATCCTCGCGTGCTCCGCGGTCGCGAAGCGGTCGGTCATGCCCGCGATGTAGTCCGCGATCGCGCGCGCCTCGCCTTCTTCGGCGAAGCGCGCCGTCACCTGCGGCGGCAGCAGCGCCGCGTCGCGGCGATAGGCGCGGTAGATCGCGCCGAGCGTGCCTTCTGCCTGCTGCATCGAGGCGATCACGCGCGGGTGGTGGTAGAGGCACTCGTAGAGGAAGCGCTTCAGCGTGGCCTGCTCGCGCGCGACGCCGGGGCTCGCGTGCACGAGCGCGTCCTTGTGCGCGCGCACTGCGTCCGCACTCTGACACGCGCTCGCGGCGATGCGGCGCGCGGACTCTTCGAGCACGTCCGTAACGAGCTGATTGATCAGCGCGACGATCGTCTGCGCGTGCATCACGGACTCGCTCGCGCCGGCGAGCCTTCGCGACATCTCGGCGAATGCCGCGCGCCAGAGCGGCACCTCGTCGAGCATGGCGGGCAATAACAACCCCGAGCGCAGCCCGTCGTCGAGGTCGTGATTCAGGTACGCGATCTCGTCGCTCAGGTCCGCGAGCTGCGCTTCGAGCGACGGCTGGGCGCCGCGCTGCGGCAGCGCCACCGGATGCGGCCAGTGCGCGCCGTGCTTGAGGATTCCCTCGCGCGTTTCGGCGCTGAGGTTGAGGCCGCGGAACGCGGGGTAGCGATCCTCGAGCCAGTCGACGATGCGCAGGGTCTGCCGGTTGTGATCGAAGCCGCCGTCTTCCCCTAACAGCTCGTCGAGCACGCGCTCGCCGGCGTGGCCGAAGGGCGGATGCCCGAGGTCGTGCGCGAGCGCGATCGCCTCGGCGAGGTCCTCGTTGAGGCGCAGCGCACGCGCGAGCGTGCGCGCGATCTGCGCGCCTTCGAGCGTGTGCGTGAGGCGGTTGCGGTAGTGGTCGCCCTCGTGCGGCACGAACACCTGCGTCTTGTACTCGAGGCGCCGAAACGCGCGGCTGTGCACGACGCGATCGCGATCGCGCGCGAACGCGGTGCGGTACGCGTGCTCCGGCTCCGCGTGCACGCGCCCGCGCGAATCCGCCGCCTTCTGCGCGTACGGCGCGAGCCGCGCGCGCTCCTCCGCCTCGGCGTCCGTGCGCGTGCGGAGCGGGTTCACTCCGGCGCTTCCTGCGACTTCCGTAACAACTCGCGCATCGCCTCGCGGTCTTCGGGGGGGGTCTCCTCGTAATCCGGCGGCGGCGGCTCCGCGGAGATGGCGGCAGCGCCCTCTTCCTCCTCCACGACCGCTTCGCCGGCTTCCGGCAGTGGCGCTTCCTGTGCGGGATCGAGCCACAGCTTCGCCGCGAGGGCGACCAGGGCGAGAGCGAAGAGCAACGCGGCGCCGCGCACCGCGAGCGACGTCTTCACGCCTTTCGCCACGCCAACCCCCTTCGCGCGTTTCGCCTTGTGCCGCACGCGCGGCTCACGTTTACCATCCGCCGCCATGCCCATCACCCCGCGACTGCTGTTAGGCCCCGGTCCCTCGAACGCCCACCCGCGCGTGCTCGCGGCCCTCGCGACGCCACTCGTGGGCCACCTCGACCCCCAGTTCTTAACGCTGATGGACGAGGTGCAGGAGCGGCTGCGACGCCTGTTCGGCACGCAGAACGCACTCACGCTCCCGCTCAGCGCGACCGGCTCCGCGGGCATGGAAGCGTGCCTCGTGAACCTGCTCGAGCCCGGCGACGCGATCGTGGTCGGCGTCGCGGGCGTGTTCGGCGAGCGCATGTGCGACGTCGCGGCTCGCGCGGGCGCGCGCGTCACGCGCGTCGACGCCGAGTGGGGCAGCGCACTCTCGTCGCAAGCGATGGCGAGCGCGATCGCGCACGTGCGGCCGAAAGCGGTCGCGTTCGTGCACGCCGAGACGAGCACGGGCGTGCTGCAGCCGGTCGAGGCGATCGCGCGGGCTGCGAAGTCGGTCGGCGCGCTCGTGATCCTCGACTGCGTCACGAGCCTCGGCGGCATCCCCGTCACGCTCGACGCGTGGGGCATCGACGCCGCCTACAGCGGCACGCAGAAGTGCCTCTCGTGCCCACCGGGCCTCAGCCCCGTCACGTTCTCGCCGCGCGCCGTCGAGACCGTGCTCGCGCGCAAGACGAAAGTTCAGAGCTGGTACCTCGATGTCTCGATGCTCGCGCGTTACTACGGCGGCGAGCGCGTCTACCACCACACCGCGCCGATCTCGATGATCTACGCGATTGCCGAAGCGCTGCGCATCGTCGAAGAAGAAGGCATGGACGCCCGCGCCGCCCGCCACCGCGCCGCCGCGCAGTCCCTGATCGAGCAGCTCGCCCCGCTCGGCTTCACGCCGCTCGTCGCCGAAGAAGTGCGCCTCCCCTCCCTAACAACGCTGCGCCTCTCCGAGCGCATCGTCGCCGCGGGCGAAGCGAAGGTGCGCCGCAAGCTGCTCGACGAGCACAACATCGAAGTGGGCGGCGGGCTCGGGAAGCTGGCGGGCACGGTGTGGCGCGTGGGGCTGATGGGGGAGAATGCGAGAGAGGAGAATGTGAGGCGACTCGTCGAGGCGTTGGCTTAGTCAAGCCCCCCACCAATCGAGGCGTCCGCCTGCACACACCCGAGATCGCAGCTCGGGTCGGAGTACGCGCGTGCCGCGATTCCGAGCCCCGCGATCAGTGCGACGCACGTTGCCCGGAAACGCACGCGAACCGGCGCCTCCTCACTTGGCTTTGAGCCACCCCGGCGCCCACCAGTTCCACTCCCGCATCAGCTGCATCGTTGCGGGCACGAGCAGCGCGCGCACGAGCGTGACGTCGAGGGCGACGGCGGCGGCGATGCCGACGCCGACTTGCTTTACGTAGACGAGGTCGCCGGCGGCGAAGGCGCCGATCACGACGATCAGGATCAGCGCGGCGCTCGTGATGATGCGGCCCGTGTGCTCGATGCCGTGGAGCACGCTCTCGCGGTTGTCGCGCGAGCGCAGCCATTCTTCGCGGATGCGCGAGAGCAGGAAGACTTCGTAGTCCATCGAGAGGCCGAACACGACGGCGAAGAGGATCACCGGGATCGTTGGGTCGATGCCTTCGAGCGGTTCGAAGTTCAGCAGGCCTGACAAGTTTCCGTCTTGGAAGACCCAGACGAGCAGGCCGTAGCTCGCCGAGAGCGAGAGGATGTTCATGAGCGTCGCCTTCAGCGGGACGAACACGGAGCGGAAGGCGAACAACAACACGAGGAAGTTCCAGAGCAGGACGAGCGCGGCGGCGCCGAGGCCCCACTCTTTCATGATCGCCTTGAGGTCGTTCATTTGCGCAGTCGCGCCGCCCACCTTCGACTCGAGACCGGGGTGCGGCACGGCGCGCACCGAGTCGAGCACGCCGGACGCGGCGAGCGAGCGCCACGGGTGGGAGTTGCCCGCGACGAGCAGCGCGGTGTCCTCGTGGAGCGTGCGGCGCACGCGCGTCGCGAGCGGATCGGCGGCGGCCTAGGCGCGGATCTCGGCCTCGGTGAGCGCGTCGGGATCGAGGTCGTTCAGCGGCGTGCGCACTTCGGTCACGCCGGGGACCGCGGCGATGCGCGCGGCGTAGGCGCGCAGGAGGCGCAGGTTGTCAGGGGCCAGCGGATCGCCCGGTGCGGTCGCGACGACCTGCATGATCGAAGCACCACCGGGATCGAAGCGGCTCGCGTCGCCGAGCGCTTTGTCGACGCGCCGCACCTCGCTGTCGCTCGCGAACATGCGCGTGTCGGGCACGGCGCTCTGCATGTGCAGCACCGGGCTCGCGAAGGCGGCCAGCGCGACGAGGCAGCCGAGCACGGTCACGACGGGGTGCCGCATCGAGAAGCCGCCGATCCGGCGCCACCACACGCCGGGCTCGGTGCGCTCGGGCGCGCGGCCGATCGCCCACTTGTTCACGCGCGGGCCGAGCCAGGCGAGCAGCGCGGGCAGCAACACGAGCGCGCCGAGCAGCGAGGCGACCACCGCCAGCGCGCCGCCGATCGCGATGCTGCGCAGGATCGGCACGGGCACGGGGATCAGCACGGCGAGGCTCACGACGACTGTCAGGCCCGATACGAAGATCGCGCGGCCGGCGGTGTCGAGCGTGGTCGCGACGGCTTCGCTCGGCGCGAGGCCCTTCCCGGCTTCCTCGCGGTAGCGCTGCACCAATAACAAGGCGTAGTCGATCGAGAGCCCGAGGCCGAGGAACGCGGCGACGTTGAGCGCGAAGATCGAGATGTCCATGAAGTTCGAGCCGAAGCGCGCCAGTGCTGCGCAGGCCGCCATCGCGAAGCCGCCGATCAGGATCGGCAACAGCGCCGCGACGACGCTGCGGAAGAACAGCAGGGTGAGCACGAGCGCGACGGGCAGCGCGAACGCCTCGGCCTTCGCGAGATCCACCTTCGCGGTGCTCTGCGCGAGGATCGACGCCGCGACGTGGCCGCCGATCGCGACCTCGATCGGCTCCTCCACCTCGCGCAGCAGCGGCTCGATGCGTTTCAGCGTGGCGAGCTTGTGCGCGTTGGTGCCGCCGAGCGAGACGATCACGAGCGTCTCGTGCGCGTCGTGCGAGACGAGCGACTCCTGGCTCGTGTCCCAATAAGTCGTCGCGCCCACGACGCCGTCGTCCTCGAACACGACTTCCAGCAGATCCAGAATGAGCGAGCCGAAGAGCGGATCGCGCACGTCGCTCGTCGCGTCGCGGTAGAGCACGAGCACGTCGGGCGCGCCGATGCCGAAGCGGCGCTCGGCCTCCTTCACCGCGAGATCGCTCTCGCTGCCCGGCACCTCGAAGCCGCCGGCGGGGAGGTGATCCGCGGCGCTCGAGCCGTAGATCGCGGCGACCGCGAGCAGCGCTGCGAACAGCGCGATCACCGCGAAGCGCAGACGGGCGAGCGCGGCGCCGAAGCGCGCGTAGGGCGAATCGAGCGAGGCGTCCGAGCGCATGCACCCCCCAGTGCCGCGCGCAGGCTACCGGCGACGCGACCGCGCCGCGCGACTCGGCCCGCGAACGAATCGGCCCGGCCAAAGTGGCGCTGATACAAAAAGGCCCGGCCGAAACGTTCGCCCGCGCTCGCGCGCGGTTGACCACGCGCGCATCGCGCTGCAAACTCGCCCGCGCTGCTCGGGTGCACCGCTCAAGGTGAGCGGGGCTTCGAGGGAAGGCCGTGAGAATCGGCCGCGGTCGCGCCACTGTGATCGGGGAGCTTTCGCGACATCTGCCACTGGCCCACGGGCTGGGAAGGCGTCGCGAACGCATGGATCCGAGAGCCAGGAGACCTGCCCGGGCGGCGGAATCAGCAACTGCTCTTCGCGAAAGAGAGCGGTGCGATGACGACCGGCCGATCGCGAAAGCGCGCGCCCCTGTCATCCCCGGACATCTCGCGAAGGGTGCGAGGAGTCCACGATGACGCCGGCACCCGTCGCTCGAGTTGCGCGCAAAGTCTGCGCGCGCACGAGCGGCCTTCCCTCTCGTTCGTTCGCCCTCCTGCTCGCGCTCGCTTGCCCGCTGTTCGCGGGCGCCGAGCAGGCCGAGCCGCCCGCCCCGCCCACGATCATTCGCGACGCGGGTGAAGTCTCGGTGGTGGCCACGCGCGGCGAGCGCAATCTGCTCGACGTGCCCGCGCACGTGACGGTGCTCGATCGCGCGGCGATCGAGCGCAGCGGCGCGGCGAGCCTGCCTGAGTTGTTACGGGGCGAGGCCGGCATCGGCGTCTCGAACACCACCACGAACGCCGAGGGCTACACGGTCGAGGCGCGCGGCTTCCTGAACGGCGCGGGCAGCGGCTGCCGCACGCTCGTGCTGGTGGACGGCCGGCGCGCCAACGAGCCAGACTCGGGCTGCGTCGACTGGACGTTCCTCGGCCTCGACCAGATCGAGCGCGTCGAGGTGATCCGCGGCACCGGCTCCGCCGCCTACGGTGACAACGCGCTCGGCGGCGTGATCGCGATCTTCACGCGCGGCGCGTCGGCCGAGGGCGGCACGCTCGCGGCGCTATCCGCGGAGCGCGCGAGCTTCGATGCCGAGCGCGCCTCTGCGCTCGTGTCGCAGCGCTTCGGCGCGCTGCGCGTCGGCGCGAGCGCAGCGTTCGACGACACGAGCGGCTACCGCGCGCGCTCCGATCTCAACAACAAGCGCGCGGGCGTCGATGTCGCCTGGGAGCTCGCGGACGGCGGCGAGCTGGGACTCTCCGCGGGCTACGCGTCCTCGGAGCGCTCGCGGCCCGGCGCGCTCGACGCAGGCACCGATCCCCGCAGCACGGACCCGACCACGCTCGACTTCGCGCGCGAGCGCGAGGGCTTCGTGCGCGGCGCGCTCGACCTCGAGCTTCCGTATGAGTGGCGCATGCAAGCGACGCCGTACTACCGGCACTCGAAGGCTCGCAATCACTTCGAGAACCCGTTCTTCACGTTCGACTCGGAGGCCGACAACGACAGCGCCGGCGTCGACCTCCAGCTGAGCCGCGATCTCGAGGTGCTCGGAAAGTCCGTGCGCCTGCTCGGCGGCGCCGAGCTTCGTCAGGACGACATCGACGTCGCGAGCTCGTTCGCGAAGAACGACGCGCGCCGCCGAGTGTGTGGCGTGTTCGTGCAGGCCGAGTCGTGGCTGCGCGACGACGTGCTGCTCTCCTTCGGCCTGCGCCGCGATCGCAGCGACCTCGAAGGCCGCAGCACGCAGTTCCCCGGAACGCGCTTCGACAAAGAGCACGCGCTCTGGTCACCGCGCGCGTCGCTCACGTGGCGTTTCCATGAGAACGGCTCCGCCTACGTGAGCTACGGCCGCGGCTTCCGCTTCCCGAACGTGGACGAGACATTCGGGTTCTTCGGCTTCTCGCCCACGCTCTCCCCCGAGCGTGCGCACTCGGTTGAAACCGGCGCGAGCTGGCGCAGCGAGCGCTTCGAGCTGCGCGGCGCGCTTTACGCGATGTGGGTCGAGGACGAGATGTTCTTCGACCCCTTCAGCGGCTTCGGCCAGAACGTGAACCTCGACGAGGTGAGGCACGAAGGCGCCGAGTTATCAGGGCGCGTCGCCCTGCTCGACTGGCTCCACGCCAGCGCGAGCTACACGCGCGACGACGTCAAGGTCACGCGCGACTCCGTGGGCTCGCTCGAGGGCGAGCAGTTGCCCATCACGCCGAAGAATCGCGGGCAGCTCGCACTCGAAGCCGAGCTGCCGCTCGGCATCGAGGCGCGCCTCGCGGGCACCTTCGTGGGCGATCGCCGCGTCGCGAACGATCCGCTCGGCTCCGTCGCCGACCTGGACGGCTACGCCACGCTCGACGCGCACCTCGCCTACACGCGCGATCTCGCGCCGGGGCTCGCGTTCACGCTCGAAGCGAACGGGCGCAATCTCACCGGCAGCGACTACGCGGACTTCGCGGGCTACTCGATCTTCTCGTTCCCGCCTGCGACGCGCTTCTACCCTGCCGCGCAGGCGAATTGGTCCGTGGGTGCGCGCATTCGGTTCGAGCGATGACCCGCACCGCGCGCACGCTCGCCGCGCTCGCCCTCGCGGTTGCAAGCGCGGGTGCAGGCGTGCGCGCGGGTGAAGTCGACCTCGTCGCCGCACCGCCGAACCCGGAGGTGCGCCTCGAGCAGATTCGCGAACGGGTGCAGGCCGCCGTCGTGTATCCGCCGGCTGCGCGCGAGCGCGGCATTCAGGGCGTGGCGCGCATCCAGTTCCGCATCGATCCAGCCGGGCGCGCTGCAGACGTTGTTACGGTCGAGAGCAGCGGCTCGCAGCTGCTCGACGGCGCCGCGCTGCAGGCCGCACGCGACGCACTCACGCTGCCGCAGCTCTACGGCTGGGTGCGCATTCCGGTGAGGTTCGAGCTCGCGCGGCGCTAGCGGCCCTCGTCGAGTGGGATCGTGGTCAGGCGATAGAACATCAGCCCTGCAATGCTCGCGAGAATCGCGACGCCCGCGATGTATGCGCTCGCGCCATCGACGACGCGCAGCGCCCCGAGCAGCTGGAGCCCAACCGCCGCAGCGATCGACGCGAGATTCAGTGCGAACACGCCTCGATCCAGTCGCCTCGCCAACCCGCTTCCCTCGCGTCGCGCCAGGATGAACACGACCGCCACGGTGACCGCCGAGAGCACGTTCAGCGCTGGCGGGAAGGCGTTGGCAGCCGCGGCCCCGTTGCTGGCGACGGCGGGGATCATGGCGAGGAGCCCTGCGAGCAAGCTGAACCGAAGCATCAACTTGAAGCGAAACACGTCCTCCTGGAGCCAGGCGCCCTGCGCGCCGCTGCGCCGAAACACGACGGTCACGCTCGAGAAACCGGCCAGCGCGATCGAGAGCTGCGCGAGTGTGCTCAGCGTGTCGAACGGGCTCATCGTTCGCTCCTTCCTGCGCGAGCGTTTACCCGCGCGCTCCGGCGAGATGCGCTCGCATCGCAGCCGCGAACGCCTCCGGCGCTTCGAGCTGCGGCTGGTGCGCGGCTTCGGGCAACACGATGTGCCGCGCGCCGCGAATCGCCTCCGCGATGCGCGCGCTCGGCGCCACGAACTCGGCGTCGAGCGCGCCGACGATCACGGTCGTGGGGCACGCGATGCCCGCGAGCTGCGCGCGAAAGTCTGCGGCGTACTTCATCGCGCGCCCGAGCGCGGGGTACGCCACCGGGTCCATCGCGGCGACCCGTGCGCTGCGCCACGCCCAGAAGCGCTCCGCACCCCACTCGCGCTCGAGCCTGCGATCGGGCTCGCTGCGCGACTTGTCGCTCGGCGCCATCGCGCGCTGGATCTCGGCCACCTTCGCCATGCCTTGCTCGCGCCCGATGCGCGCCGCGAGCGCGAGCATGTCTTCGTTGATCCACGCGAGCGGCTCTGCGCTCGTGCTGAGCAAGACGAGCGAAGCGACGCGCTCCGGCGCCGCGAGCGCAACGCGCTGCGCGAGCATCCCGCCCATCGAGTGTCCTAACAGATCGCAGCGCGCGATGCCGAGCGCTGCGAGCGTGGCGGCGACATCCGCGGCGAGCGCGTCGAGCGTGTAGTGCGCCTCGACGCCGCTGTTGGTGCTGGCGCCGTGGCCGCGCAGATCGAGCGTGACGATGCGGCCCGCCGCGGGGAGCAGCGGCTCGATCGCGGGCGCGAAGTCTTGGCGGAAGCCGGTGAAGCCGTGCACGAGCACGAGCGGCCGCTCCGCATCCACTTCGCTCGCCCGCGGCTCGCTGCGCGCGGCCCCGTGTTCCTCGACGAAGATGTCGATGCCGCGGACGCGCACGCTTCTGCTCATCGCGCGGCTCAGCTGTGCAGCCGCGGCGCGCGCGGCAGCGAGGCGACCACGTCGGCTTCGTGCTTCGCGAGCTCGGCGAGCCGCGCGCGCACGTCGTCGCGCGCCGCCACGGTCTCCGCGAGCTCGACGTACACATTTTGGTGTCGCGCCTCGGCGCGCTCGAGGCCGGCATAGAAGCGCGCGAGGTCAGCGTCGAGCGAGGCAAGCGCTTCCGCCAGCAGCCCGAGGCGCTCGCAGCTGCGCGACTCGATCAGCGCGCAGAAGAGCAGCGTATCGACGAGGCGCTCGGGATCGCGCGAACGCGCCGCGGCGCGCAGGCGGCCCGCGTATTGGCTCGGCTGCTGGCGCCCGAACGCGACGCCACGCCGCGCGAGGTGCGCGAGCACTTCCTCGAAGTGCGCGAGCTCCTCGCGCGCGAGCGCCGCGAGGGGCGCCTGCAGCGCGAGGCGATCGGGGTACTGGAACAAGAGGCGCAGCGCCGTGCCGGCGGCTTTGCGCTCGAGGTGCGCGTGATCGACGAGCACCTCGTCGAGGTGCGCGAGGGCGTGGGCCGCCCAGCCGGGCTCGGTCTGCGAAGCGATCAGCCGCATCGCGCCCATCCTAAAGGACCGCTCGCAAGTGCGCGCGGGTGCTCACGATCTCGGCGATCGCTGCGCTACCCCTCTGGCCTTCGCGCGCGCCCGCGCCGCGACCACTCGGAGATCGCGATGTACCCCGGCATTCACTCGCAGACGTTCCCGGACAAGCCCGCCGTGATCATGGCGGGCAGCGGTGAGGTCGTGACCTATCGCCAGCTCGACGAGCGCTCGAACCAGGGCGCGCACTTGTTACGGAGCCTCGGCCTCCGGCGCGGCGACCACATCGCGATCTGCATGGAGAACAACGCGCACTACCACGCGATCGCGTGGGCCGCGCAGCGCGCGGGCATCTACTACACCGCGGTCAGCTCGCGGCTCACGGGCCCCGAGGTCGAGTACATCATCGACGACTGCGACGCGCGGGTGTTCATCACGTCGCGCGAGAAGGCGGAGCTGGCGGGCGAGCTGGTCGGGAAGTGCCCGAAGCTGATCGCGCGCTACGCGGTGAACGGCGACGCGCCGGGCTGCACGCGCTGGGAGGAGGCGCGGGCTGCGCAGCCGAAGACGAAGATCGCGGACGAGAGCGAAGGCGCGCCGATGCTCTACTCGTCGGGCACGACGGGCCGGCCCAAGGGCGTGAAGCACCCGCTCCCCGACGTGCCGATCGGGCAGCCCCTGCCCGGCCTGCTCTCCCTGATCACTGGGCTCTACAGGGCCTCGCCCAGCACGATCTACCTCTCGCCTGCTCCGCTCTATCACTCCGCGCCGCTCGGCTTCACCATGTCGATGCTGCGCGTGGGCGGGACGGTCGTGGTGATGGAGCACTTCGACGCCGAGCAGGCGCTCGCGCTGATCGAGAAGCACCGCGTGACGCACTCGCAGTGGGTGCCGACGATGTTCGTGCGCATGTGCAAGCTGCCCGAGGAGGTGCGCGCGAAGTACGACGTGTCGAGCCTCCGGATCGCGATTCACGCCGCCGCGCCGTGCCCCGTCGAGGTGAAGGAGAAGATGATCGCGTGGTGGGGGCCCGTTCTGTTCGAGTACTACGCCGGCACCGAGGGCCAAGGCTTCGTCGCGATCAACAGCGAGGAGTGGCTGCAGCACCGCGGCTCGGTTGGCCGCGCGCTCAATGCGAAGCTCCACATCCTCGACGACGAGTTCAAGGAACAGCCTGCGGGCGAAGTCGGCACGATCTTCTTCGAGAGCGCTGCGAAGTACTCGTACCACAAGGACGAGGCGAAGACGGCGAGCGCGCGCAGCCCGCAGGGCTGGACCACGCTCGGCGACGTCGGTTACGTCGACCCGGAGGGCTGGCTCTACCTAACAGATCGCAAGGCGTTCATGATCATCTCGGGCGGAGTGAACATCTACCCGCAAGAGACCGAGAACTGCCTGATCGGCCACCCGAAAGTGACGGACTGCGCGGTGGTGGGCGTCCCGAACGAGGACTTCGGCGAAGAGGTGAAGGCCGTCGTGCAGCCCGTCTCGATGGCGCTCGCGGGGCCCGAGCTCGAGCGCGAGCTGATCGAGTGGTGCAAGGCGCGCATCAGCCACGTGAAGTGCCCGCGCAGCGTCGACTTCATGGAGGAGCTGCCGCGCCACCCGACCGGCAAGCTCTACAAGCGCTTGATCAAGGATCGCTACTGGGGGAACAAGACGAGCCGGATCGTGTGACGCCGCGTTCCCACGCGCGCGGAGCCGGAGCCTCTGTGTAGCGACCGAGCGCCGAGGTCGTCGCGACCGCAAGCGGAGCGCAGCCCGAACGAGAGGTGAATGCCTTGACGAGCAAGAGCGAAGCGCGCAGCGAGGCGAAGCCGAGCGGAGTCACCAAGGTCGGTCGGTACGACAACGCCTTCGAGGTGGCGGAGTGGCATCGCTCGCCGCCAACCGGCACGCGCTGCGAGCCGGTGAAGCTCGCGACGCCCGATCGCGCGATCTCGCACGGCTGGCTCTACTCGCGTGGCGGCGAGGACACCGTGGTGTGCCTCATGCACCCGCGCGCGAACTTCTCGCGGCACTACGCGGTGCCGGGCCTCGTCGACGCGGGCTTCGCTGTGCTGTGCCAGAACTCGCGCTGGCTGAACAACGACTCGACGCTCGTGCACGAGCGCGTGCTGCTCGACGTGGCCGAGGGCGTGAAGTTCGCGCGCTCGCGCTTCTCGCGCGTGGTCTTGTTAGGCAATTCCGGCGGCGGCTCGCTCTACACGTTCTACCTGAGCCAAGCGCTCGCCCCGAGCGGCGCGCGCCTGCGCGACCTGCCTTGGGGCGAGGCACTCGACCTCAACCAGTTCGAGATGCCCCGCGCGGACTTGATGGCGTACGTCGCCGCGCACCCCGGCGAGGGGCACTACCTGCTGCACGCGATCGATCCGTCGCTCGTGGAGGAGGGCAACGCGCTCTCGTGCGACGCCGAGCTCGACATGTACGAGCCCGCGAACGGCTTCGCGGCGCCTCCGCTGTCGAGCGCCTACTCGCGCGAGTTCCTCGCCCGCTACCGCGCAGCGCAGCAGGCCCGCGTCGCACGCATCGATGCCATCGCGCGCACGCGCCTCGCCGCGAAGTCCGCCGCGCGCGAGCGCGCCGCGAAGACAGGCTCCGTCGCGGATCGGCGTGCTGCCACGATCACCGACTTCATGCTGCTCTATCGCACGGACGCCGATCCGCGTTATGTCGATCTCTCGATCGATCCCTCGCGGCGCGACTACGGCTCACTCTGGGGACGCCGGCCCGACATCATCAACTACGGCGCGGTCGGCTTCTCGCGCGTCGTCTCGCCCGAAGCCTGGCTCTCGACGTGGTCGGGCAACACGTCGCGAGCGGAGATCGCGCACACCGGCGCGCGCATGACGCTGCCCGCGCTCGTCGTTCAGTACGACGGCGACAACGCGATCTTCCCGAGCGACACCGACCTCATCGCGAACAGCCTCGCCTCGAAGGACGTGACGCGCCGCGCGGTGCCGGGCGACCACTACGGCTTCCCCGCCGACCAGGGCCGCGACGGCGCGATCGAGGAGGTGATCGCGTGGCTGCGGCGCAAGGCGTGACGCGATGAGCGCCGCGCTCAGCGAGGTCGCGACCTACTCGCGCCGCGTGCGCGCCTCGGCCGAGCGCGTGTGGGAAAACGTGCATGACTGGGAGCACCTCCCGACTCTGCACGCCGCCTCGTTCCGCAGCATTCGCTGCGCGCGCGCCGATGCGAACGGCTGGCGCGCGCAGATCGGCCTCGCGAACGGCGGCGAGATCGCGCTCGAGCTGAGCCTCGAGTCCGATCGCCGCTCCTATCACTCGCGCACGGTCGGCGGCCCGGGCGCCGGCACCGACATCTTCACGCGCGTCACCGAAGTCGGCGCACACGCCACCGACATCGCGGTGGCGTTTCTCGCGCCGAACGTTCCGGCTGACGCGGTGAGCAAGCTCGGCGCAGCCTTCGTGCAGCTCTACACGCGGCTCTGGGACGAGGACGAGGCGATGATGCAGCACCGGCAGGCGTTCCTGGATGGTGTCGCGCCGCGCCCGCCGCGCCCAGGCGCGCGCGCGCCGAAGCTGTTAGGCCGCGCCGATGCACTGCGCGCGCAGCTGCCCCTCGCGGTGGACGTCGCCGGAGACGCCTGGCTCGTGCGCGAGCACGCGGGCCGCCTCGTCGCGCACGCCGTCGCGTGTCCGCACTGGGGCGCCTCGCTCGCGAGCGCGCGCATCGAAGAGAACGCGGTGATGTGCCCGTGGCACGGCTATCGCTTCGACCTCGCGAGCGGGCGCGGGCCCGCCGCACAACGTTGCCGTATGCCGGCGCGCGCAGAGGTGCGCGTGACGGAGCGCGGCGAAGCCTGGCTGGTGATCTCGTGACGAGCCGTAACAACCCGCGCAAACCGAGGTCCGTCGCGACGGCAGCCTCGATCGAAGGCCCCCTCTTCGGAAAACGCATCCTCGTGATCGGCGGAAGCCGCGGCATTGGCTTCGCCACCGCGCGCCTCGTCGCCGCCCACGGCGCGCACGTCGTGATTTCCGCGCGCCGCAAGCCCGTGCTGCAGGACGCCCTCGTCGCGCTCGAGCGCGAAGTCCCCGGCGCCTCCCTCGACGCGATTCTCTGCAACGGCGCGAATGCGAAGCAGGTGCGGCGCGCCGTCGACTTCGTCGCGGACGGCGGTGGCCTCCACGCGCTCGTGTGCATTCCCGGCGCGGGCACGTTCTCGCCGCTGCTCGCGATGGACGACGCCGCGTTCCGCGGCGACCTCGAGGCCAACGCGATGCCGGCGTTCTTCGCGGTGAAGTACGGCGGCCGCGCGATCGCACGCAGCGGCGGCGGCTCGATCGTGCTGATGTCCTCGAACTCCGCGGCGTTCTCGAACCGCTACCTCGGCGGCTACGGCGCCGCGAAAGCCGCGGTCGACTACCTCGCGCGCGTCGCGGCCGACGAGCTCGGCCACCTCGGCGTGCGCGTCAACTCGATTCGCCCCGGCATCACGCGCACGGACGGCACCGAGTTCCTCGCGTCCACGCCGCACTTGTTGGGGCAGTTCCTCGCGCAGCAGCCGCTGAACCACCTCGGCGAGCCCGGCGAAGTCGCCGACGCGATCCGCTTCCTGGTAGGCCCCGAGTCGCGCTGGATCACGGGACAGAATCTCACGATCGACGGCGGCCACTCGCTGCGCGCGTTCCCGGCGCTCGACGAAATCGCACGCGGCGCGATCGGCGCGGAGCGCTTCGAGGCGGCGCAGCGCGGCACGCTGGATGACTGACCGAGGGCTCACGCACGTCGCGCTGCCCGTCACGAACATCGCCGCGAGCGTCGCCTTCTACGCGAAGTACGCGGCGATGCGCGTCGTGCATCAGCGGGTCGACGCGAGCGACGGGCGTGAGGTGGTGTGGCTCACGGACGGCACGCGCCCGTTCGTGATCGTGCTGATCCAGGCCGACAAGGTCGCCGCGCCGCTGCTGCCGATCGCGCATCTCGGCGTCGGCTGCGCCTCGCGCGACGAGGTCGATCGCTTCGTCGCGGAGGCGCGCGCGGAGCAGCGCCCCGTGTGGGGGCCGACCGATTCAGGCCCGCCGGTCGGCTACTGGGCGCTGATCAGCGACCCCGACAACCACACGCTCGAGCTGTCGCACGGCCAGGAGATCGGACTCGCCACGCTTCGCGGCTGAATCGCGAGCCTGCGCAGCTAACGTCCTCGCGATGCGCGCGCGTGAACTCGCATGAGCTGGCTCGGACTCGTCGCGATCTTCGCGCTGATCCTGTTGAACGCGTACTTCGTCGCCACCGAGTTCGCGCTCGTCGCGGTGCGGCGCAGCCAGGTGCAGCTTTGGAAGAGCGAAGGCGTGCCCGGCGCCGCTTCGGTCGCGCGCACACTCGACCGTCTCGACGACGCGATCGCGGCGACGCAGCTCGGCATCACGCTCGCGAGCATCGGCCTCGGATTCCTCGGGGAGCCGGCGCTCGCAGACCTCCTCTCTCCGCTCGTCGCCGACCTCGGCGCGGACTCTCAGGCCACGGCGCACGCGATCGCCATCGGCATCGCCTTCACGTTCGTGACGTTCCTCCACGTCGTCGTGGGCGAGCTCGCACCCAAGGCGCTCGCGCTCGACCGCCCCGGCCCCGTCGCGCTGATCTGCGCGCGCCCGCTGTTGCTGTTCGGCGCGCTCTTCCGCCCGCTGATCAGCGTGATGAACCGCGCGGGCAACCTCCTCGTGCGCGCGATCGGCGTGCCGCCTGCGGGCCACGGCGAGAAGTCGCACTCGGTGGCCGAGCTCGCGCTGCTCGTGCGCGAGGCCGGCGACGCGGGTCAGCTGCGCAGCGACGCGGCACAGATGCTCGGCAACCTGTTCCGCATCACCGACAAGACCGTGGCCGACGTGCTGATCCCTCGCGATCAGGTGAAGGCGATCCCGCGCAACATGGCGATGGACGACATGCTCGACCTCGTGCGCGAGGAGGGCTTCACGCGCTTTCCCGTCTACGACGGCACGCTCGACAACATCGTGGGCGTGCTGCACGCGAAGGACGTGTTCTACCTGCACTCGCTCTCGCTGCTCGTGATCCTCGACGACGCGCTGCGCCCGCACCAAGAGATCGCGCCGGACGTCTCGCTCGCCGACGCGCTGCGCCTGTTCCGCCGCGAGCGCCGCCACCTCGCCGTCGTGCGCGGCGCCGAAGGCAAGGTGCTCGGCATCATCACGCTCGAGGACGTGCTCGAGCAGATCGTCGGCGCCATCGAGGACGAGCAAGACATGGAAGAAGCGCAGGCGCCGATGGAGCTGAGTTAGCTGGTGCGCATCACGCGGCCGCGATTGTCACGCATCTCCCGCATCCACCATTGCACCGACCAGTCGTCGTCCGTGACGAACCGCTTGTGCGACGCGATCTCCATCAGCATCTCGTGATCGGGCTCGAGGAGACGCTCGACGAACGCGATGAGGTGGTCCGCGATCTCGGGAAAGTCGAAGCCGTCGTGCTCGAAGCGGAAGACACGACCGGCGACTGCGCCAGTCGTCGGGAGGTGCAGATAGTTGCCCGTCCGGGGTTGCTCTCCGAAGACGACACAATCGCCTACCCAAGGCGGGACGAACTCGGCCAGGTCCGGAGCATCCTCAAACCACGCGCGAAACTCAGCTTTGAGCTCGTCCCACTCTCCCGGACTGGCGATGCGGAAAGCGACATCGTCGGTCGCGTCTCTGTAGAACTCGACGCTGCCGAACGTGTCGTAGAAGTCTCTCAGACTTCCGAGGTCAGGCAGACCGCCGGACCCCACTGAAGGAGAGACCTCGTGGTGGAACGCGACCACCTTGGTCTCCCCGGGAGAACGGATTAGCTCGCAGATGAACTCTCCCGCGTGCTCGCGAACGGCAGCGTCGAGCGAGGGGAGTCTCATTCGGGTCCCTTCCCGTCGAACAACATCTTCTGCGCGTAGAGCGTGTCCACGTACTCCTTCACCGCGCAGATGCGGCCGCCGCGAATGCGGAACGCCCAGTGGTAGTAGTTGCGATACGCGGCGCCCCTCGCGGTGCGCGCGGTCATCACCATCTGCAGCGCGACCCAATCCTCGTCCGCGACGATCGCCTCGACCTCGATTCCGAACGGCACCGTCGTGTCGTAGAGCCCGATGCCGCTGCCCATCAGCTCCAGCACCGCGGCTTTGCCTTGCCTGAGTCCGCCGAGCGGTGAGGACGGCGGCACCCACCACGTCACGTCCTCGGTAAAGAGCTCCGGCAGCTTCGGATCGCCGCTCGCCATCGCGCGCAGGTAGTCGCGCACCAACTGTTTGTTCGCGTCGCTCATCGCGTCCTCTCCCGCAGGGCGAGCACGATACAGTCGGCCGCTTCGTGAGGAGGCCGCGATGTCCGCACGCGCGATCGATCTGTGGGTGAACGTGACGATGGGCGAGCAAGAGCCGCCCGAGTTTCTCGTGCGCGTGAAGGAGGACTACTTCAAGGGCGGCGACGACTTCTTCCAGAACATCGAGCCCGATCGACTGATCGCGGACATGGACGAGGCGGGCGTCGAGAAGGCGGTCGTGACGCTCGACGCGACGAATCCATCGAAGCACGCGCTGCGCTTCGCCGCGAAGCACCCGGGCCGCGTGTTCTACTCCTTGAGCGTGCGGCCGACGGGACGCATGCAGGAGGTGTGGGACCTCGAGGCGCTCACCAAGAGCGAGCCCGTCGCGATGGCGCGCGTGGTGCCGTTCACGACCGACACGCCGCCGAGCCATCCCAACTACTACCCGCTCTACGTGAAGTGCATCGAGCTCGATCTGCCCGTCTCGATCAACACGGATCTGCCGGGCCCGCCCGTCCCCGGCGAGTGCCAGGACCCGCTGCACCTCGACCGCGTGTGCGTGCAGCTGCCCGAGCTGAAGATCTGCATGGCGCACGGCGCGGATCCGTGGTGGAGCGTCGCGATCCGCTTGATGATCAAGTACAAGAACCTCCACCTAATGACTTCCGCGTACGCGCCGAAGTACCTCCCGCCGGAGCTGATCCACTTCATGAACACGCGCGGCCAGGACAAGATCCTGTTCGCGTCGGATCACCCGGTGCTCTCGTTCAAGCGCTGCATCGCAGAGGCGCAGAAGCTCGATCTGCGGCCCGGCGTGCTCGACAAGTACCTGCGCGCCAACGCCGAGCGGCTGTTCTTCTCGCCGCGACGTGCGCGCTGATGGCGGCAAGGAAGACGGCGTCGAAGCCGCGCAAGGCGGGCGCCGCGAAGCAGCGCCTCACGCCGCGCGGCGCCGCGAGCGGCCCCGTCCCGAGCGCGATGCCGCTCGATCCGCGCGGGCCGGAGCTTGCGTCCCTGACGGCTGCGGTCGAGGCCGCCGGCGGTGCGGCGCTCGGCGCATACCGCGACCCTCAGGGAGATCACCCCGTGCTGCTCGCCTCGCTCCCGCGCGAGAAGGTCGAGCCCACGCCGTTTCAACGCGACCTCTCGCCAACGCACGCGAAGCGACTCGCGGAGAAGATCGCCGAGACCGGTGCGTTCCTCGATCCGATCATCGCGGTGCTGGCACCGGACGGGGCGAGCTTCTGGACCCCGAACGGGCGCCACCGCCTCGCGGCCAGCAAGGTGCTCGGCCAGCGCGCGATCACCGCGCTCGTCTCGCCTGACGCCGACCTCGCCTTCCGCATCCTCGCGCTCAACACCGAGAAGGCGCACAACCTGCGCGACCGCGCGCTGGAGGCGATCCGCATGGCGCGCGCGCTCGCGGAGCGCGACGCGAAGGCGAAGGAGTCAGCGTACGCGGCGCAGCTCGAGGCGCCGGAGCTGCTCACGCTCGGCATCGTGTACGAGCGCGAGGGCCGCTTCGCCGGCGGCGCGTATGGCTCGTTGTTACGGAAGACCGATCGCTTCGCGGACGACGCCCTCGCCAAGTCGCTCACACAGCGCGCCGGCCTCGCCGCGCGCCTGCTCGAGATCGACGCCGAGGTGAAGCGCGTGCTGAAGGCGCTCGAGGCGCGCGGCTTCAAGTCGCCGTACCTGCGCAACTACGTCGTCGCGCGCATCAACCCCGTGCGCTTCGAGCGCGTCAAGCCGGGCGAGCGCTCGAAGACGCCGCTCGCGGCGGCGCTCACCAAGATGCTCGCGAGTGCGAAGAAGTTCGATGTGGGGAGCGTGAAAGATCGCGACGTGGCGCTCGTCGCGGCGGCGAGCAGCGACTAGCCGCGAGCAAGCGGCGCATCGCCGCGCGCAGCGAGGCGAAGTCCTCGAAGCCGAGCGGAGGTAACAATCGGCAAGCGGCGCATCGCCGCGCGCAGCGAGGCGAAGTCCTCGAAGCCGAGCGGAGTCAACAATCGGCAAGCGGAGCATCGCGGCGCGCAGCGAGGCGAAGTCCTCGAAGCCGAGCGGAGGAAACAAGGATGGACGATCGCGTGCGCTCCCTGCTTCTCGTCGCCGCGCTGCTTGGCGCCGCGGGCGTCGCGCTCGGCGCCTTCGGCGCGCACGGTCTCAAGTCGCGCCTCGACGCGCAGCAGCTCGCGGTGTGGGAGACCGCGGTGAAGTACCACCTCATTCACGCCGCCGCGCTGCTCGCGCTCGCGCTCTCGCCCCACGCGCCCCAGCTGCGCGGTGCGGGCTGGTGCTTCGCAGCGGGCATCGTGCTCTTCTCGGGCTCGCTCTACGCGCTCAGCCTCGGCGGCCCGCGCTTGTTGGGGCCCGTCACGCCGATCGGCGGCCTCGCGCTGATCGCGGGCTGGCTGTGGCTCGCGAGGGCGGCGATCACGCGCGGCTGAGGCTCACTTCAGCTGGACCCCGCTGAGCACCTCCGCATTCCCCTCCGTCCACGTCGTCACGAGCTGCCGCACCGCGATGCGCCAGCCGGCGGGCGTGCGCTCCCACTCGTCGAGGTAGTGGCCGCCGACCGTGTAGCGCTCGCCGTTCTTCACGTGCTCGGCACACAGGTAGGTCTTCGAAGTCGCGCGGTTGCCGGCGAGCTTCACGTCCGCGGTGCCGAGGCGGTGCTGGCTCAGATCGAGCGGATCGAGGGCGTTCGCGCAGTAGCGGCCCGCTTCCACCACGCCGGTGATCCACTCGGCGTCGCCGTACTTCACGCGCACGTCGCGCTTCATGCACTCGGCGAGGCGCGCGTAGCTCTTCGTGTCGAGCGCGTGGCCATAACAAATGATGCCGTCCTCGATCGCGCGTCGGTCGGCCAGCTCGCGCACCAGCTGCGCGAGCGCTGCGCCAACGTCGCTCGCGCGGCGCGCCTTCGGCTTCTTCGCATTGCCCTTCACCGCCCGCCTCTTCTTCTGCGCCGCCATCGCTCGCCTCCTTCGTGGTGGCGTAGGATGCGGTCCCATGTCGACGATGCGCTACGGCGCCAAGCTCAACGTCCTGCTCGTCACGAAGGGCCACCCCTTCGCACGCGATGCCTTCCACGCCATGTTCGACGCGATCCCCGACTGCGCGGTGACCGCGGTCGAGCACCCCGCGGCCGAGGTGTTCTTCAGCCCCGCACTCGCGGCGCCCTACGACGCGATCGTGCTCTACGACATGCCGGGCATCGACTTCGCGAAGCGCAGCCCCCTCGGCACCGTCGCGCCGAGCGAGGCCCTGAAGCGCGGCTGGCGCGCGCTGCTCGCGGGCGGCAAAGGCATCGTGTTCCTCCACCACGCGATCGCCGGCTGGCCCACGTGGCCCGAGTACGGCGAGTGGACGGGCGCGCGCTTCCTCTACGCGCCCGGCGAAGCGCGCGGCGTGAAGTATCCCGACTCCGGCTACCGCCACGACGTGAAGCACGTCGTCACGCCGGTGGACCCGAAGCACCCGGTCTTCGCTGGCATCGAGAGCGGCTACGAGATCAGCGACGAGCTCTACCTGTGCCCCGTGTTCGAGGAGCTCGTCACACCGCTCGCGCGCAGCTCGCACGCGTTCGTGCCTGAGAACTTCTACAGCGCCGCGGCGGCGATCGCGGGCAAGATGTTCACGAACGAGGGCTGGACGCATCCACGCGGCTCCAACCTCGCCGCGTGGGCGCAGCGCATCGGCAAGAGCCAGACCGCGACGATCCTCGGCGGCGACGGACCCGCGGCCTACGAGAATCCGGGCCTGCGCAGGCTGCTCGAGAACACGATTCGCTGGGTGGCCGCGGAGACGAAGCGCATCCGCGACGCGGCGTAGTGGGAGTTCACTCAGATGTCCGCGACCACCACACGCAGAGGTTCGGCATGCATGGAGGCCACTGCTTGATCTCCGCACGGCTTCGCCTCGCTGCGCGCTGCGCTTGCTGATGCACGTCCGCGAGCTCTTCAACCTGAGCGGGCGCAGCGCACTCGTTACCGGCGCGAGCCGCGGCATCGGGCGCTGGATCGCGGAGGGGCTCGCCGAGGCGGGCGCGCACGTGTTCGTCGCGTCGCGCAAGCTCGCCGCGTGTGAGGAGGTCGCCGCGGCGATTCGCGCGAGCGGCGGGCGCGCGACCGCGTGCGAGCTGAACGTCGCGGACCCCGCTTCGATCGACGCGTGCGTCGCCGGCGTTCTCGCGAAGACGCTGCGACTTCACGTCCTCGTGAACAACGCGGCGATCGCGTGGGCGGCGCCGACGCTCGAGTTTCCGCTCGAGGCCTGGGACAACAGCTTCGCCGTGAACGTGCGCGGCCCGTTCTGGCTCGCGCGCCAAGTCGCGCGGAATATGCGCGACAAAGGTGGTGGCTCGATCGTGAACGTGAGCTCGCTGAACGCGTTCTTCGGCGCGAGCGAGGGCGAGCAGCCGATCGCGGCGTACATGGCGAGCAAGGGCGCAGTCGAGGCGATGACGCGCGACCTCGCGCTGAAGCTCGCCGAGCACCGCATCCGCGTGAACTCGCTCGCGCCCGGGCCGTTCGACACGGACATGCTGAATCACCTGCGCCGCGACCCCGCCGCACTCGCGCACCACAACGCGCAGGTGCCGCTCGGCCGACCCGGCGGCGCGGACGACATCAAAGGCGCGGCGCTGTTCCTCGCGAGCGACGCGAGCGCATTCGTCACGGGCGCGTGTCTGCGCGTCGATGGCGGCGTGAGCGCGGTGTACCCCGTGCGAAAGCGGAGTTGAGCGTGGACGCAGCGCTGCGCGTGCAGCTCGCGGATGCGAGCCATCTCGTCGCAGTTCAGGGCGACACACTCGCTGGGCGGCTCGAGTTCTTCGTCGCCCCACCGTTCGAGCTCGTGCTCTTCCATCCCACGCACGTCGAAGCCGCGGCGCTCGCTCGAGTCGTCAGCGCGCTTGCCACCGCCGCGAGGTCGCACGCGGCCGGGCTCGGAGCCGCGCGGCTTCGCTGGATCCTCGAAGACCGCGGCGACCACGCGGAGGCGCTCGTCGCGCTCGCTCCGCAGCTCGGCTTCAGCCACGACGTGACGAAGGTGCTCGTGCGCGCCCCGATCGAACGAGTCGTCGCAGCTGGCGGCGCGGCGCTGCGGGCAAAGACCGTGCTCTCGCCCGCGCGCGGCTCGAAAGACCCTGAGCTGATCGAAGCGCTCGCGGAAGTGTTGGCGACGTCCGTTACGGAGTCCGATCGCAAGACGGACGCGACAGAGTTCCTCGCGCAGATGGAGGAGCGCTGCCGGGCCGACGAGGTGTTCTTCCCCGAAGACTGGCAGCTCGCCCGCGTCGGCGAGCGCGCGGCTGGGTTCGTGCTGCCCGCGTTTGCCGACCGAAGCCGCCAGCCGGCGACGAATCTCTACCTCGGCGTGCTGCCGTGGGCGCGCTCGCGCGGCCTCGCGCAGGCGATGGCGTCGCGCGGCATGCGCGCAATGCAGGGGCGCGGCGCGACTCGCTACGTCGACTCCTGCGACGTGCGCAACGCACCGATGCGCAGCGTCTTCGCGCGCCTCGGCTGCAGTCGCATCGCGACGCAAACGATCTTCACCGCCCCGGTGATCGCCTAATGACTGAACTCAGTAGCGATGCCCCGCGATCTCGGCGCCCTGCTCTGCGAGCCGCTCCAGCACGCGCTCGCGCAGCTGCGCCGTCGCGATCTTCTGGGAGCCGGTGAGCGCCACGTCGCGCGCGTCGAAGGCGAGCACGAGGCGCGGCTGCTTGTAGGCGGCGAGCTGCGGGCGCAGGAATTCGCGCAGCGCGGCGAGGTCGAGCGCGCGCGCGCGGACGCCCTCGGTCGTCACCACGCACAGCACGAGCACCTCGCCGAGGGTCGGGTGCGGCACACCGAGCGCGTGCGCGGACTGAACGCCGGGATACGCCGCGAGCTTCTCCTCCACTTCGAGTGGAGACACGTTCGCGCCGCCGGTCTTGATGAGACCCGTCAGGCGACCGCGCCAATGAAGGCAGCCGTCCCCATCGATCCAGCCGGCGTCACCGCTGCGGTAGAAACCCTCGCTGTCGAAGCACTCCGCGGGTGGCGTCTTCCAGTAGCCGAGCATCAGCGTCGGCCCGCGCAGCGCGATCTCGCCGTGCTCCCCGCGAGGCAGCGCGGGGCCGCCGCCAGGCGCGACGATGCGCACGTCGTTGCCCGGGAGCGGCGGCCCGTGCGAGGCGTGGCGCCGCTCGGCAGGCGCGCGCGCGGGCCACGCGCTCGCGAGCGTGAACGTCTCGGTCGTGCCGTAGGAGCCGTACGTGCCCCACTCGTCGCGCGCGAGCGGGACGAGCTTCGCGAGCGCGCCCGCGAACTCGACTTTGCGCACGCGCGAGAGATCGCGCTGCGCCGCGGTCGGGTGTTCCGCCATCGCCTTCTCTTGGTGCGGCCAGGCGTGCACGGTGGTCGCGCGCTCGGCATCGATCAGCGCGAGCGCTGCGCCGGGCTCGAAGGTCTCCTGCAGGAGAAGCGTCCCGCCCGCGGCGAGCGTCGCACCGAGCGACATGGCGATGCCCGCCGTCCAGAAGAACGGCTGCGCGGTGAACACGCGGTCGTCGCTCGTCAGGTCCATCAGCTCCGCGAAGCGCCAGCTCTGGATCACGGGAGCCCGCTGGCGATGCAGCACACCTTTCGGGCGCGCGGTCGTGCCCGAGGTGTAGATGAGCATGCCCGGATCCTCGGGCGCGGTCGCTGCGATGCGTGCGCCGATCTCCGCATCGAGCGCACGATCTGCCGGGAGCGCGCGGGTGTCTCCCCAACAACTCACGAGGCGCAAGCGCGGCGGAAGCGGCTCGCGCGCGAGCTCCGCCGCGAAGTCGCGGCCGAGCAGCGCGCGCTGATGGAGCAGCGCCACCGCGTCGCTGTGGTCGAGCAGGTACGCGCGCTCCTCCGGCGTCGCGAACGTGCTGAGTGGCACCACCACCGCGCCCGCGAGCGCGGCGCCGAACATCGCGACGGCGAACTCAGGGCGATTCGCGAAGAGCAGCGCGACGTGCTCGCCGCGCGCCACACCCGCGGCGATCAGCCCGCGCGCCACTGCGCGCGCTTCGTCGCGCAGCTGCGCGTACGTGATGCTGCGCCCCTCGCAGCGCAACGCCGTGCGCGAAGCATGGCGCGCGGCGACGTCTTCGAGGAAGCGCGAGAGCGTCAAGCGCGAAGCATCGGGCTGGAGAGCGAGACCGAGCCCCGCCTCAGCCATCGAGCCCGCCGAGTGCCGCGTGCAACATGCCGCCATCGCACGGGATCGCGACGCCCGTAATGAATCCCGCCGCGGGCGAAGCGAGGAACGCGACGAGCGCGCCGATGTCGGCGGGCGTGCCGAGCCGCGCGACGGGCGTCTGCGCGATGGAGCGCTCGCGCAGGTGCTCGGGCATCGAGAGCACGAGCGGCGTCGCGATCAGCCCGGGCATGACGGCGTTGGCAGTGACGCCGCCGCGGCCGAACTCCTGCGCGACGCTCTGCGTGAACGCGATCACGCCAGCCTTGCTGGCGGAGTAAGCGGGCTGCCCGAGCGATGGTGTCATCGCGGCGACGCTCGAGATGTTGATCACGCGCCCCCAGCCGCGCGAGGCCATCGCCGGCACGAACGCACGGACCGTGTGGAACATGCCCGTGAGGTTCACGCGCAGCTCGTGATCCCACGCGTCAGGCTTCATGTCCGCGATGCGCGCGATGTTGTTCACGATGCCGGCGTTGTTGACGAGCACGTCCACCGGCCCGAGCGCGCGCGCCACCTCTTCCGCGACGCGCAGCACGGCCTCGGCGTCCGCGACATCGACCTGCAGCGCGAGCGAGCGGCGCCCGAGCGCGCGCACGGCCTCGCTGGTGGGCGTCTCCTCGTCCGCCCCGGACGTGCGCGAGCGCAGGCGGTAGTACCGCTCGCCGCGGAACGGCTCGGGGTGCGCGTCGGCGATCGCGACGTCGGCGCCCGCCTCCGCCAGCGCGAGCGCGATGCCGCGGCCGATGCCGCGCGCGCCGCCCGTAACGACTGCGACCTTGCCGGCGAGCGGCTGCGAATCGAAGGACATCACTCACTCCCTGGCTGCGACATTTTGGCCCGGCCGAAATGACCGGTGGAACAAAACGGCCCGGCCGAAACGTTCGCCCTGGTCACGCGCTCGGCAGCGCGATCTCCGCGTCGCCGCTCGCCATCACTTCGTCGCGCTGGTTCGTCATCACGACGCGCAGCGTCGCGATGCTGCGCCCGCTGCGGCGATCCTCGGCGAGCTCGATCACCTCGCCGTTCAGAAACGTCACGTCGCCGGTCAGCGCCGGTGCGCGATACGACATCTTGCTGTGCAGGACGTCGGCCCACTCGCCCGCCCAGTTCGCGAGGTAGTCGAGGATCCACGCGCCCATCGAGGCGCCGTAGCCGTAGCTGCGCGGCATGCCGATCACCTGCGCGTAGCGGTCCTGCACGTGACCGCGCGAGGGGCCGTAGTAGAGACCGTCGGAGTAGCTCGGGTCGATCTTCGCGCCCTCGAGGTCGCGGCTCATCTCCGGCAGCCAGCCCGCGCGCCACAGCGAGGTGGGCCCGCCGCTCTCGGCGAACGCGCCCCACACGCTCATCAGAAACGCGCGCCACTCCGTGCTGAAGCTCGCGAGCGTGTGCGGCCCGATCGGGCGCGCGGCGAGCTTGTCGCCCTTCTTCACGTACAGCCGCTTCTCGTGCCCGAGGTCGAGGAACGAGCGGTAGTACTCGAACTTCTGCTTCTCGATCTCGCGCAGCTCGGCGTCCGTCCACGTCTTCTCGCGGTTCGCGTCGAACTGGCCGCGCTCGCGCGCGTCGTTCGGGCGATAGCGGATCGAGGTCGAGCGCTGCTTGCACACGATCTCGCCGCGGCCGTTCACGTAGGTCGTATCGCCGCGCGAGAACATCGTCGGCCCCGCGAACTTCGTCTGCGTGAGCTTGTAGTCGAACAGCATGCGCTCGTGGCGGAACGTGTCGCCGGGGTAGATACGCGGCCCGAAGAACCACCACTCGTCGCCGCCGAACAGCATGTGCGTGCCCTTGATCGTGCCTTGGATCGCGGGCGCGGCGCCGTGCGAGTCGTCCGTGCACACCGCGAAGGAGAGCGGCGCGACGAGGCGGCCGAAGCGGCTCTGCGCGGCGTAGCGCTCGTCGAAGAACAGCGGGTTCGGGTTCTGCATCGCCTGCGTCCAGCGCCGCACGTCGTTCGCGCCGACCGGATCCTTCAGCTCGCCGCCGCCGAGCGGCACTCCGATCCAGCGATCCACGTCACTCGTGTCGAAATCGACGTCGGCTGCCATCGCAGGTGCCTCTTCGCGCGCGCTGTTCGGCGGGTTCTGCGGGCGGCGCACCGCGGACCCGCTTGGCCCCTCACCGTATCACGGCGAGCTCGCGAGCTTGGGAGGCGCAGCGCGTTGGGTGAGAATGCGCGCGAGCGGAGATGACCATGCCGGGCGCGAACGAGCAGGCTGCGACTCCGCTGACCGTGGCTGCGTTCGCGCGCGCCTGCGCGGCGCGCAGCGGCGAGGCGCGGCTGCTCGCGCATGCGGACGGCCGTGTGCTCACGTACGCGGAGGCCGACGCGCGCTCGCGTCGCATCGCGCGGGGCCTGCTCGCGAGCGGCATCGGCAAGGGCGCGCGCGTGGGCCTGTTGCTGCCGAACGGGCCCGACTGGGTCGTGGCGTGGCTCGCGGCGGCGCGCATCGGCGCGCTCGTCGTGCCGATCAACACGTTCTATCAGGCGCGCGAGCTCGGCTTCGCGCTGCGCCACGCCGACGTCGCGCTGCTGCTCACCTGCGCGCGCTTCCTCGGCAACGACTACCTCGATCGCCTCGAGCGAGCCGCGCCGAGCCTCGGGGAGCAGCGCGGCGCGCCGCTCTTCGCCCCCGAGTTGCCGTTCCTGCGGGAAGCTCGCGTGTGGCAGAGCGACGGCCGCGAGCGCACGTGGACGAGCGGAGGCGCGGCGGCGCTCGAGGTGTTAGGCGCGGGCGTGAGCGAGGCGATCCTCGAGGCCGCGGAGCGCGAGGTCGCGCCCGCGGATCCGATGGTCGCGATCTACTCCTCGGGCAGCACCGGCGAGCCCAAGGGCGCGATCCATGCGCACGGCGCGGTGCTGCGGCATGCGCGCAATCTGAACGCGTATCGCGACATCCTCGCGAGCGACCGGATGTACTCCCCGATGCCGTTCTTCTGGGTGGGCGGCTTCGTGTTCTCGCTGCTCGCCGTGATGCACGCGGGCGCATCGCTCGTCACCGAAGACGCCTTCGAGCCCGGCGCGACGCTCGCGCTGCTCGAGCGCGAGCGCGCGACCCTCGTCTCCGGCTGGCCGCACTACGGCAGCGCGCTCGCGGAGCACGGCGACTTTGCGAAGCGCGATCTGCGCGCGATCCGCGGCGGCAACCTCTACGCCGTGCTGCCCGCCGAGAAGCGGCCCGCCGATCTCGGGCTGCGCGCGACGGGCCTCGGCATGACCGAGACGTGCGGCCCGCACACGATGGGGCACATCGACGAGGTTCTGCCCGAGCGCCTGCGCGGCTCGTTCGGGCGACCCGTGCCCGGAGTCCTGCACAAG